>SLKB01000216.1 GCA_007134805.1 Paracoccaceae bacterium | reverse complement strand
GGCTCAGGCTCAGGCTCAGGCTCAGGCTCAGGCTCAGGCTCAGGCTCAGGCTCAGGCTCAGGCTCAGGCTCAGGCTCAGGCTCAGGCTCAGGCTCAGGCTCAGGCTCAGGCTCAGGCTCAGTGGGTTGCGCTTCTTCGGGCATGCCGAAAATCGGCGCATCCGATTGCTGCGCCTCGGTCACTTCCTCCTCGCGCTCTTCCGCTTCGGTGTCTTCGACTGGCTCGGCTGGAGCTTCCTCCGTTCGCGCAGCCTCGCTCGGCGGGGCTTCAGGCTCTTCCGGTTGCGTCGGCTCGGTTGTCTCTACCGGGGCTTTTTCGGGCTGAGCGCCCTCTGGAACTTCGGCCTGCGTCGCATCCGTTGCCCTATCCTCGGGCGCTATAGGCTCGGCGCGACCGGTGTCTTGCGCATCTTCTGCATCAGATACGAGTTCGGCGTCCTCGATTGCCTCCGTCGTATCAGCGCGCCCGGCCCCGCGTGCGGCGAAGGGCAGGACATCGCCTTTTTCAGGTGCCGCGTCGTCCTCCGTCGTAACGCTGCCCTCGATCACGGGCCCGTCCAGCGCGACAGGCGCGAGCCCTGCGACATGGCGCACGCCGCGTTCGGCGATCAGCTTCTGCGCACCGCGAATGGTCATGCCCTGCTCGTGCAGCAGAAACTTGATCCCCGACAACAGGTCGATATCGACAGGCCGGTAATAACGCCGCCCACCAGCGCGCTTGACAGGTTTGACCTGTGGAAACTTGCTTTCCCAGAACCGCAAGACATGGGCCGGGGTCTGCAAAGCCTCTGACGCCTCGCTGATTGTGCGAAACGCGTCGGGTGCCTTACGCATTGGACAATCCTACCCGCGATTGCCTTCGGCAACCCGCGCCTTCATCAGATGCGATGGCCGGAACGACAGCACACGCCGGGGCGAGATCGGCACTTCCTCGCCGGTTTTGGGGTTGCGACCGATCCGGGCATTCTTCTGACGCACGGAAAATGTGCCAAAGGATGAGATCTTGACCTGCTCGCCCCTGGCCAGCGCATCGGAGACATGTTGCAAGACCGAGTCGACCAAGGCTGCGGATTCGTTTCGCGACAGGCCCACCTCGCGAAACACGGCTTCGGTCAAATCCATCCGTGTCAAGGTTTTGTTCGACATGCGCTCCCCCACAACTGCGTGAACAGCAGCATGCGCCAAAGGATTTTTCGAGTCAATATCAGGGGTTTGGCGAAGGCGGTTAAACCGCCTATCCCGGTGCTACCAGCGCAACAGAACAGCACCCCAACTGAGACCACCACCAATGGCCTCGGTCAGGACCAAATCACCGGGCTTGAAACGCCCCTCGGCATTGGCCACGGAGAGCGCCAGCGGGATTGACGCGGCAGAGGTATTGCCATGGTCCTGTACAGTCACGACCACCCGTTCCATGGGCAAGCCGAGCTTCTGGGCGGTGCCCCGGATGATGCGCAGATTGGCTTGATGCGGGACCACCCAATCCACCTGATCGGCCGAGAGCCCGGCCTTGTCGAGCGCGGCATTTGCTGTGGCCGCAAGTTTCTCGACCGCGTGGCGGAAGACTTCGCGCCCCTGCATCCGCAGAACGCCCGCCTGCCCGGTGCGCGACACGCCCCCGTCAACATAGAGCAACTCGCGATACTGCCCGTCCGAGTTCAGATCGCAGGCGAGAACGCCCCGGTCGGTATTGGCGCCGGTGCCAGTCTGCGCCTCGAGCACGAGAGCGCCTGCACCATCGCCAAACAGCACGCAGGTCGCGCGATCGGTCCAGTCCATGATCCGCGAGAAGGTCTCGGCGCCGATGACCAGGATACGGCTGGCCTGTCCGGCAGCGATCAGCCCGGTCGCATTGGCCAGCGCAAAGACGAAGCCCGCACAGACCGCCTGAATGTCGAAAGCGAAGCCCTTGGTGATCCCGAGCCCGGCCTGCACCTGCGTCGCGACAGCGGGGAAGGTGAAATCGGGGGTGGAGGTGGCGACGATCACCGCGTCGATCTCTTGCGCCGACACACCGGCATTCTGCAGTGCAGCGCGCGCGGCGCGGATGGCCAGATCCGAGGTGAACTCGCCTTCGGCTGCGAAATGGCGCCGCTCGATGCCCGAGCGAGAGATGATCCAGTCATCGCTGGTATCGAGCGATTTCGCAAATTCGGAATTGGGAACGACGCGCGCTGGCAGGTAATGGCCGGTTCCTCGGATCACGGATCGGATCATGCTGATGGCGCCTCCGGTTTCGTGTCGTCATTCCCCTGCTGCTTGCCAGGGTCCTCGGTGATGTCGTGGTCGAGGACGCGCTCGTGCAGCGCATCCGAGATCGAGACCAGCCGCTCGGAGATACGGTCCTGAAAGCCCGACTGCGCGAGCCGGAACGCCAGTTTGATGGCTGCGGACACGCCGGTTGCGTCAGCGGAGCCATGTGATTTGACCACAGTGCCATTCAGCCCGAGGAAGACCCCGCCATTCATGCGGCGCGGGTCCATTCGGCGCTTGAGGCGGCGCAGGGGGCTGGCGGCAATGAGTGCCGAGAGCTTCGACCATGCGTTGGCGGTCAGTTCCTCGCGCAGCGTGTCCGAGATCAGCCGCGCGGTGCCCTCGCCGG
This sequence comes from Paracoccaceae bacterium, assembly GCA_007134805.1. Classification (GTDB taxonomy): domain Bacteria; phylum Pseudomonadota; class Alphaproteobacteria; order Rhodobacterales; family Rhodobacteraceae; genus Roseinatronobacter. The sequence continues at coordinate 4,131 of SLKB01000216.1, read as the reverse complement.
TCTTGAGCGCGACATTGCCGGTAAAACCATCGGTCACGATCACATCGACATGGGCTGAGGCAAAGTCATTGCCTTCGACGAAACCCACGTAATCATAGCGCCCGATCTCGGTGGCCTCGGAGATCAGCCTTGCGGCCTCCTTGATCTCGCTTCGGCCCTTGTGCTCTTCGGTGCCCACATTGAGCAGCCCCACGCGGGGGCGCGGGGCGTTGAAGGCATTGCGGTAATAGGCCGCCCCCATCAGCGCATATTGCAGCAGTGATTCCTCATCTGCCCGCACATCGGCGCCGACATCGAGCAGCGTGTTATAACCGCTCTCGCCATGCGAGGGCCACAAGCAGGCAATTGCGGGCCGGTTTACGCCTGCAAGTTTGCGCAACCGCAGCATGGCGACGGCCATCAGCGCACCGGTATTGCCGCAGGAAACCGCAGCTTGCGCCTCGCCGTCGCGGACCGAGGTCAGCGCCGACCACATGGATGTTTCGCGCCCGCGTCGCATGACTTGGCTGGGTTTGTCGTCCATCCGCACGACGCCGGGGCTGTGAGCAATGCGGCTGATCCCCGCAAGCACTTTTTGCCGCGCCACCAATGGCCCGAGCACCGCCTCGTCGCCGTGCAGGATGAACTCTATCGCGGGGTTGCGTTCAGCGGATGCCGCACAACCTGCCACAACTGCTGCAGGCCCCTTGTCGCCGCCCATCGCATCAACGGAAATCGTGATCCTGTCACTGAGCGACGATGATGCTGGCTGCGGCGCGTCTGCCATGGTTCACCCTTGATCGGGCGCGCTCAGGCCGCGTCGTCTTCCAGGTCGATATCGCCGGTCTGCGCCACGACTTCGCGGTCATTGTAATAACCACAGGACGGGCAGACGTGGTGCGGGCGTTTCAGCTCGCCGCAATTGGGGCATTCGTTCGGGTTGGCCGCGACCAGCGCGTCATGCGCGCGGCGCATGTTGCGGCGGGAACGGGTGACGCGGTTCTGTTGAACAGCCATATCGGACCTCGGTTGTCAGAGCATCCCCGGCATTTCCCGACATGGGGCCGTATGGACGCGGAATGGGATTTGCAATTTCGGGGCCAATACACGGATTGCGCCGCGCTTCCAAGCCCTCATTGCATGAGCCGCACAAAATAGTGACGTTTTTCCGGCGCACAAGAGCTATCGGTCTGAGCCGCCATCGCGATCAAGCTTGTCTTTCAGTGCGGCAAGGGCCGCGAAGGGCTTGGGGCGCTCCTCCTCAATGGGGGTTGCCCCCGGTGGCGCCTGCGTCTGCGCGGCTTGTGGCAACTCGGCACCCGGCGCGCGCGGAAAGGCGGGCAGGGCCAGCATCAGAGCCTCGAGCGCGGCGACGCTGATGTCGATCGTGGCGCCGAGCGGCTCGGCACTATCATCCTCGGGCATCTCGACCTCCAGCCCTTCGGGTTCAGGCATTTCCGCCAGATAGCGGCGCGTGACGGGCTCATCGATCCGCGTCGCGACAGGGACGAGCGTAATCGCACAGGGCTGGACCACCGTTGCGCCCAAATGCGCCTGCAATTCCCAGTCACGCTTGCCCAGGGACCGTAGCTCGCCCTGAAAGCGAAATTTGCGCAGCGCCTCCAGCCCCAACACTTCCGCGATCCGCGCGCGGGTCTCGGCGTCGGGTTGCAGGTCTACCGAAAGCGGCTTGCGCGCATCGAGCCGCGCCACGCGGATAGGGGGGGTGAGGGCGAGCCTGGTGATGTCCTGTGGCGTTTCGGTCACGGCGCATGCTTCCTTTTCTGGCCTCTTGGCTCTGGCATATAGGCTTTTTCGGTCGGTTCTTGAAGTGCGCGGCGTCCTTCTGTATCCCTTTGGACAGCACGGGGACGCAGTGGCGCTGTCTGCCATCGGGCGCCGTGGCCGGTGGCGCAGTCCCGCGCCGGGTGGACGGCAACAGGACAGGACAGATTGATGAAGACTGCAGTGCTCTGGCTCATCTCGCCGCTTCTGTTGCTGGCACTGGTCGGGTGCAGCCCGATGCAGCGGTTTCACGGCTATGCCCCGGATGAGACCCAACTCGCCGAAATCGAGGTCGGGCGCGACACGCGCGAGAGCGTGGCCGAAAAGGTCGGTCGCCCGGGCATGTCGGGCGTGATGGAGGGGTCGGCCTGGTATTACGTCCAGAGCGACTGGGTCGAGCGCGGCTGGCGCGCGCCGGTCGAGGTCAATCGCGAAGTGGTGGCGATCACTTTCGACGGTGCCAACCGGGTCGCGAATATCGAGCGCTTCGGGCTGGAAGATGGCGAGGTCGTTCCGCTGACGCGGCGTGTCACCTCGACCGGGCCAACGGGCATGACGCTGCTGCGTCAGCTTCTGGGCAATATCGGCCAGTTCAATCCGGCCCAGATGATCGGGCGCAACTAGTACCGCAAGCAGATGGGGGAAGGAGGCAGGGAAAATGCCACATTCCTCACCCGGCCAGCCAAGGGCGCGCAACAAGGATGCAGAGGGCAGCTTCGTCTGCGGCCGGCTGCGCATTGGCCTTGCAGCAAGTGAGGCTGACATGGCGGATGTGCTGCGCCTTCGCTCGGGAAGGTTCCGGGGTCGTCAGGATGGCAGCGATCTTGATAGCTTCGACCACGCCTGCCAGCATGTGCTGATCCGCGCATCAGCGGGCGCCGCCGCGCTCGCAGCCGCAAGGCTGCGCCTGCTGGCCGAGCCAGCATCCATCGCGGGCTGCTATACAGGGCAATTCTATGATCTTGGGCGACTCGCCGCGTCGCGCAAACGTCTGCTGGAGATCGGGCGCATCTGCATTGCGGACGGCTGGATGCAGAACCCTGATATCCTGCGCGCGCTGCTTGCGGCCCTGACGCGCTGCGCCGTTGCGCAGCGCGCCGACATGCTGGTAGGCTGCGCGTCTTTCCACGGGGCAGACCCCGCGCGCCACGTGGCCGCGCTGCGCCACCTCGCGGCGAATCACATCGGACCCGAGGCGTTGCGCCCGCGCCGCCATAGCGCAGGTGCGTTTGATTTGCCGCGCGGTGCAAGCGATGCGAGCGAGGGGCTGCGCGACATGCCGTCGCTGTTGCGGATGTATCTTGGGATGGGTGGTTGGGTCTCGGATCACGCTGTCTGCGACCCGGATCTCGACACTTTGCATGTCTTCGCGGCGGTCGAAACAGCGCGCATCCCTCCAGCGCGCCTGCGCGTGCTGCAGGCGCTCGCGCGCGCATAGTTGTTTTCGGCGTCAAAATACTTATTTCTTCCCCTGCTATCAAGGCAGCGAAAAAAGGATGCCCGGCCATGTCGACCCGCTCAATCTCTGTAGAAAACCTTGCCCGGCTCGACCCTGTCTGGAGTCGTATCCGCGAGGAAGTGACCGAGGCCGTTGCGCGCGAGCCGCTGCTGGGCGGCATGTTTCACTCTTCGGTTTTGCATCACCAGACGCTGGAGCAGGCGCTGTCGTTCCGGCTGTCACAGAAGCTGGCCTCGGCCGAAATGTCCGAGCAGATTCTGCGCGAGATCATGGATCAGGCCCATGCCGATGATCCGAGCCTCGGCGAGGCGGCACGGGCCGATATCGTTGCGACCTATGAGCGTGACCCGGCCTGCAACCGCTTCATGAAGCCGCTCTTGTATTTCAAGGGTTTTCAGGCTGTGCAGGCTTACCGCATCGCGCATTGGCTCTGCGAGCAGGGGCGCGCGGATTTCGCGAGCCTGATCCAGATGCGGGTGTCCGAGGTCTTCGGCGTGGACATCCACCCCGGTGCGCGCATCGGCAAGGGCATCATGATCGACCACGCGCATTCCATCGTCATCGGCGAGACGGCAGTGGTGGGCGATAATGTCTCGATGCTGCATTCGGTGACGCTGGGCGGGACCGGCAAGGAAGATGGCGACCGCCACCCCAAGATCGGCTGTGGTGTGCTGATCGGGGCCGGGGCCAAGGTGCTGGGCAATATCCGCGTTGGCGATTGCGCGCGGATCGCTTCGGGCTCGGTGGTGCTGGAGAATGTGCCTGCGCGCAAGACCGTGGCCGGCATCCCGGCGCGGATCGTGGGCGAGGCGGGTTGCGCGCAGCCTTCGCAAACCATGGACCAGCTTTTCCGTGGCGAAATCTGAGATCTGGAGTTTTCTTGCCCGTAATGACAAGAAAGGGGGCGG
>SLKB01000151.1 GCA_007134805.1 Paracoccaceae bacterium | reverse complement strand
TTGCGCCCCCCGTAGCGGCGCACGCGGATATTGCATTGCTCGGCATGGCCGACAAAGCCTTCCAGCATGCACAGCCGCGAGCCGTATTCCCCGACCAGCGCCGCAGCCGCATCCGTGGTCACGCGCTGGTAGGAATGCGTCTTCAGGAACTTGCCCACCCACAGCCCGCCGGTATAGCGCCCGGCCTTCTTCGTGGGCAGCGTGTGGTTGGTGCCGATGACCTTGTCGCCATTGGCGACATTGGTGCGCGGGCCAAGGAAGAGCGCGCCGTAGCTGTGCATCTTCTCCAGATACCAGTCATCGCGGTCGGTCATGACCTGCACATGCTCATAAGCCATGTCATTGGCGACGCGCAGCATCGTGTCGTGGCTGTCGCACAGGATCACCTCGCCATAGTCGCGCCAGCTTGCAGCGGCCGTGTCGCGCGTGGGCAGGATGGCCAGCAGGCGCTCGATCTCGGCCAGGGTGGCCTCGGCAAGCGCCCGCGACTTGGTGATCAGGCAGGCGGGCGAGTTATAGCCATGCTCTGCCTGCCCCAGCAGGTCAGTGGCGCAGATCTCGGCATCGACCGTGTCATCGGCAATGACCATGGTCTCGGTCGGGCCCGCGAAAAGATCGATGCCCACGCGGCCGTAAAGCTGGCGCTTGGCCTCGGCCACAAAGGCATTGCCGGGGCCCACGAGCATGTGCACAGGTTCGATGGTTTCGGTCCCGATGGCCATGGCGCCCACGGCCTGAATGCCGCCCAGCACATAGATTTCATGCGCGCCGCCCTCATGCATCGCCGCGACGATGGCCGGGTGCGGCTCACCATTGACCGGCGGCGCGCTGGCCACGATGCGCGGCACGCCCGCCACCTGCGCGGTCAGCACCGACATATGCGCCGAGGCCACCATGGGGAACTTGCCGCCCGGCACGTAGCAGCCCACCGATTGAACGGGGATGTTCTTGTGGCCAAGGATCACGCCGGGCAGGGTCTCGACCTCGATATCACGCATCGAGGCGCGCTGCGCCTCGGCGAAGCGGCGGATCTGGGTCTGCGCGAAGCGGATATCCTCCATGTCGCGGGGGCCGACCTTCGACATCGCGGCCTTGATCTCCGAGGCCGTCAACCGGAACGAGGGGCGCGACACATGGTCGAATTTCGCGCTCAGATCGGCAACCGCCGCGTCGCCGCGCGCCTCGATATCGGCAAGGGTCGCCTCGACCGTGGCGCGCACCTTCGCATCATCCTCGGCGCGCTCTGCCTCGGGTTTGGCGGTCTTGAGATACTCGACAGACATCCGTGGTTCCTTTCTATATTCCGTAGCCCAGCAGAAGTTTTGGCAGGACAAGCGACAGCCCCGGCCAGAAGGTGATCACCAGCAGCGCCGCGATCAGCACCAGAACCCATTTGAAGATGCGCCGCACAAGATGGTCATAGGGGATCTGGCCCACCTGCGCGGCCATGAACAGATTGGCCCCCAGCGGCGGGGTGACAAACCCTATGGCCAGCGCCACGATCATGATGATCCCGAAATGGATCGGGTCGATCCCCAGATGGGTGATCATCGGCAGCAGCACCGGCGTCAGGATCACGATCGCCGCCAGGGTTTCCAGAAAGGTGCCGATGATCAGCAACAGCACAAGGATGGCCAGCAGCACGACGATCCAGTTCTCGGTCACGCCGAGGACGAATTGCGACAGATAAAGCGGGATGCGCTCCAGCGCGATGATGCGGCCAAAGCCCACCGACGCGCCGATGATCACCAGCACGGCCGCCACCAGCAGCGCCGAATCGAGCATGATCTGCGGGATCTCCGACCAGCGCAGCTCCTTGTAGACCAGGGTCGAGACGACCAGCGCATAGACGACGGCCACTGCCGCCGACTCGGTCGGGGTCACGATGCCGCCGTAGATTCCGCCCAGCACGACAAAGGGCATCAGCAGCGCCAGTTTCGCGTCATTGACGCGGGCCAGCCGCTCCGCCCAAGTGCTGGACTGCGCCTCGGCCTCCCAGCCGCCGCGCCAGGTCTGGTAGATGTTGAAGAGGATCAGCGCGAAGGCGATGAGGATGCCGGGCAGCACGCCCGCCAGAAACAGCGCCGAGACCGACACGCCCGCCGTGACCGCATAGACGATCATCACCACTGATGGCGGGATCATCACCCCCAGCGCGCCCGCAGAGGCCACCATGGACCCCGCATAGGCCCGGTCATAGCCGCGCCGCACCAGCGCCGGGATCATCGCAAGCCCGATGGCCGCCACTGTCGCCGACCCGGTCCCCGAGATGGCGGCGAAGAACAGGCAGGCCATGATGGTCACTGTGCCCAGGCCCCCGGGGGCCGTGCCGAAAAACGCCTCCGCCACAGCGATCAGCCGCCGCGAGATGCCGCCGCGGCTCATCAGGTTGCCGGCCAGCGTGAACAGCACCACCGCCATCAGCGTGAAGGAATTGATCCCGCTGACCAGCCCCAGCGCGTAGAAATCATAGCTCAGGAACGGGATGGTGCTGATCGCGAGCAGGCTCGCCGTGCCCAGCGCAATGCCGATCGGCACGCCGATCAGCAGCAGAAGCACGAAACTGCCAAAGAGCACCGCGCTCGTCATGCAGCACCCCCCGGCGCGGAAGAAAGCACCGTGTCGCCATGGCGCAGGATCCGCCACAGCGAATAGGACAGCCGCAGCACGCATAACGCGCCCGACAGGATGATCGCGGCATAGAGCACTGCAGTCGGCCATTGCGTCGCAGGCAGGATCTGCCCGCGCGCCAGCGCATTCGAGGTGATCACCACGCCCAGCCAGCACACGACCACCGAATAGCCCAGAAACACCAGTTCAGCCAGCGCGAGAAGCCCGCGCTGCACGCGCGGCGATGCCTGTTCGACAAGCAGGGTCACGCGCAGATGCCGCTTCTCGCGGATCGCATAGCTGATGCCGAAATAGATCATGTAGACAAAGGCGAAACGCGCCACCTCGCCGGCCCAGAAGATCGAGGTCTGGAAGGCGAAACGCGCGACCACATCGGCAAACAGCAGCACGATCACCACGCCCAGACAGGCGACGATGATCACAGGCTCCAGATACGTCTCGATCAGGCGCAGCGCGCGGGGCATGGGCGGGCTCCGGTGGCGAATGGCCCCGGCTGGCAACCCAGCCGGGGAAGGGGGGCGATCACTGGGTCAGCGCGGCCGTGAAGGCGTCATAAAGATCATCGCCGACATTGGCGCGGATATCCGCCTCGATCGCGGCATTCATCGTGGCGCCCATCTGCGCGCGCTCATCGGCGGGCAGTTCATTGACCGCAAGCCCCGCCGCGATCAGCTGATCGAGCGTTTCGGCATTCGCGGCCGCGACCAGATCGCGCTGCAGCGCTGTCGTCTCGGCTGCGACCTCCATCAGGAGCGCCTGCTGGTCCTCGTCCAGCCCGTTGAAGAAATCCAGATTGGCGAACCACAATTCGGGCCAGTAGATATGCCCGGTCAGCGAGACATAGTCCTGCACCTCGTAGAAGCGCTCCACCACCATCGAGGACAGCGCGCTTTCCTGGCCGTCGATCAGGCCCTGCTGCAGTGAGGAATAGATCTCGCCCCAGGCCAGCGGCAGGGGAACGGCCCCGATGGACCGCCATGCCTTGATCTGGATCGGATTGTCAGCCGAGCGCAGGCGCAGGCCCCGGAAGGCCTCGACACTGTCGAGCGGCGCGCGGCTGTTGGTGAAGCTGCGAAAGCCAAGCTCCAGAAAGCCGATGCCCTTCAGGCCGCGCGCTTCCATCGCGCCCAGCAGCCTGTCGCCCGCTTCGCCGTCAAGAACGCCGCGCGCATGTTCTTCATCCTCGAACAGCAGGAACTGGTCGAGCACCCCAAGCTCCGGCACTGTGCTCGACAAGAGCACCGAGGCGCCCGTGGTCATCTGGATATTGCCCGATTGCACCAGCTCGGTCGCCTCGCCCACGCTGCCAAGCTGGCCGCCTGCGAAGATCTCGACCACGAAATCCCCCTCCGAGCGCTCTTCGAGCGTGGTCTTGAAATGGTCGAGTGCGGCGTGCAGCGGCGAGGCTTCGGGTTGCGCATGCGCAATGCGGATCGTGGTCTGCGCAAGGCTGGCACTGGCCGCCAAGATCCCGATGACCGCCGTGCTCGCAAGTAATCTCAACATGGTTCTTCCTCCCGTTTGAAACAGTCACTTCTTCCCGTCCGGCCGTGTCGCGCGCCCCCGGCTCAGGCGGCGTCGATCCGGGCGCCATCGTCTCCTCCGAACAGATGGCAGGCAGCGGGCGGGATCTCGGCCATGAAGGCATCGCCGATCCTGGCGCGAAAATCCTTGGGGCACTTGATCGACAGGATCGCGCTGCCGCTGCGCACGGTGGCCATGGTCGCATCGCCCAGCAATTCCAGCGAATAGAGCGGCGCGCTGATCTGGCCGTCGCGGGTGACCATCCGCGCATCCTCGGCCCGGAACCCGAGCGTGGCTGGCCCGTCCGGCGCATTCAGCCCGGGAATGGACACGTTCTCGCTGGTGAAACACCCGGCCCTGATCTGCCCGTCCAGCAGGTTCATGGCGGGCGTGCCGATGAAACTGGCCACGAATGTATTGGCCGGGCGGTCATAGATCTCGGTCGGCGTGCCCACCTGCTGCACGATCCCCCCGTTCAGCACCACCACGCGATCAGCCAGCGTCATCGCCTCGATCTGGTCGTGGGTGACATAGATGGTCGTCACCCCCAGCTCATGGCTCAGATGCTTGATCTGCGCGCGCGTCGAGACGCGCAGCTTCGCATCGAGATTCGACAGCGGCTCATCCATCAGGAACAGGTTGGGCTCGCGCACCACGGCCCGCGCAAGCGCCACACGCTGACGCTGCCCGCCCGACAACTCGGCCGGGCGCCGGTGCAGGAAGGGGCCCAGCTCCACCATCTCGGCGGCCCGGCGCACCTTTGCGTCATGCTCGGTCTTCGGCGCCCCGCGCACCTTCAGCGGGAAGCGGATATTCTCGTAGACATTCATGTTCGGGTAGAGCGCGTAGGACTGGAACACCATCGCGATATCGCGATCCTTGGGCTCCAGATCATTGACGCGCGCCCCGTCGATCAGCACATCGCCTTCGGTGACTTCCTCGAGCCCCGCGATCATGCGCATGGTCGTCGTCTTGCCGCAGCCCGAGGGCCCGAGCAGCACCACGAATTCCTTGTCCTCGATCGTCAGGTCGAAATTGTGAACACCCACGAAACTGCCCCAGCGCTTGGACAGGTTGCGCAACTCGATCCGGGCCATCAACGCCTCCGATTGCTCAGAATGCTGCAAACGTATGCAAACAGGATAGGCAGGCGCTCTGGCGCAATGCAAGCAATATTTTCGAATAAATCTGTGAAGAAATGAAATCATGCGCCAAAGTCAGATTTTGCTTCTGCATTTTTGGAAATGTGTTTTAATGAATGCGTATGCAAATCCAATGATGCGATTCGCCTGCGCGGCTCGCCCAAACAGGGAGATACCTGCATGACATCACCTTTCCGCCTCGCGGCGATCAGTTCCGTCCTCGCGCTGGGCGTGGCCGGCACTGCGAGCGCCGATTGCGGGATCGAGGCTGGCAATGTCTCGATCCTCGGCAACGACTTTCCCGCGCTCCAGGCGCTGGTCGAGGGCGCGCGCGCCTGTGCAACCGATACGGTGCGCGTCACCGCCAATCTCACTGCCGATCACCGCGACCTGCAGGTCGCGGCCCTGACCGCGAACCCTTCGCAATATTCGGTCGCCGTTGTCGCGAACGGGTCCATCGTGCCGCTGATGAATGCCGGGCTGATCCGCCCGCTCGATGACCTGATCGAAGCCCATGGCGACGCGCTGGAGCCCACCCAGCTTGTGCGCATCGAGGGGCAGGTCATGGCCGTGGCCTTCATGGCGAATGCGCAGCACCTCTTCTACCGCGCCGATGTGCTGGAAGAGGCGGGCGTCGCGCCGCCTGAAACGCTTGAAGATGTGCTGGCAGCGGCAGAGGCGATCCGCGCCCAAGGGCTCATGGATCACCCGGTCGCCATGGTGTCCGGGGCCGGCTGGAACCTCGCGCAGGAATTCGTGAACCTGTATCTCGGCCATGGCGGCAGGTTCTTCGAACCCGGCTCGGCCGCGCCGGCGCTCAACAATGAAACGGGCCTCGCCGCGCTCGAGTCGCTCAAAGCCCTCACCAGCTATTCCGACCCCGATTACCTGACATTCGATTCGAATTCGGTCCAGGCGCTCTGGGAAGCGGGCGAGGTCGCGCTGATGCTGCACTGGGGCTCGCGCGCCGCGGGGATCCTGTCGGGTGACAATGCGCCCTCAGAGATTGTCGAGGCCACGGTTCTCGCCGCCGCACCCAGCGTCGAGGGGGGTGGCCGCCCGTCAACCACATTGTGGTGGGATGGGTTCACCATCGCGGCGAATGCCTCGGACGCGGATGCCGAAGCGAGCTTCCGTGCCATGCTGAACGGCATCACCCCTGAGCGCGTGCGCGAAAACTCCGCGCTCGCGGTCTGGCTGGGCGCAGGCTACGAGCCCACGCCCGCCTCGATCGGTGTGGTGGCCAGCGCCGAGGGCGGGGCCGCGCCCTATCCGATGACACCCTATATGGGGCTCATGCACACGGCGCTGGGCGACAATCTGGCAAGCTTCCTGCAAGGCAATGCCTCGGCCGAGGAAACGCTCGAGACGATCGAATCCGCCTATGTCAACGCCGCCCGCGGCCAGGGTTTCCTGAACTGATCAGCGCCGCGCGCG
>SLKB01000224.1 GCA_007134805.1 Paracoccaceae bacterium | reverse complement strand
GCTTGACGTGTCACCTAGCCCGAAAGAATCGCGATGGCGGCTGTCGGGGGGCATTGGAATCGGCATGAAAAAAGGCACCCGCGAGGTGCCTTTATCTGTTTTATAACAAGATGTTAAATCAGGTAAAACTCAGGCTTGAATTCTCTTGAGACGCGCCGACAGGCGCGACATTTTCCGCGCAGCGGTGTTTTTGTGCATCACCCCCTTGGTGACGCCGCGCGCAAGCTCCGGCTGGGCTTGGCGCAGCGCGGCAGCGGCCTGCTCCTGGTCGCCAGAGGCAATGGCCTCCTCAACCTTTCGGAGAAAAGTGCGGATCCGCGACCGGCGCGCCTTGTTGACTTCGGTACGCCGTTCGACCTGACGCGCGCGCTTTTTCGACTGAGGAGTATTTGCCATGGGATGTCTGTCTTTCGTGTCCGTTTCAAACTGATAGCGCAACGGACCCGACTGGCGTCAATCGCCAGTTCCGACTCATGCCTTAAGCGGGCCCACGCGCATGTGGCACGCCATATAGGCGAAAGCGCTTCGGATGGAAACAGGAAAGTGACGCGCTACTGATCGCGAAACTGCGGCTGCCGCTTTTCGAGGAAGGCCGACATGCCCTCTTTCTGGTCATCCGAATTGAACAGCATGTGGAACATGCGCCGCTCGAAAAGCAGCCCCTCGCGCAAGGTCGTCTCATAGCTGCGGTTGACCGCTTCCTTGACGACCTTGACAGTGACCTGCGATTTCTCGGCGATCTTGGCAGCCGCGTTCATCGCCTCTTCCATCAATTTCTTCGCCGGGACGACACGACTGACGAGCCCGGCGCGTTCGGCCTCTTCGGCATCCATGAAGCGCCCGGTCAGGTGCATGTCCATCGCCTTGGACTTTCCGACAAAGCGCGTCAGGCGCTGGGTTCCACCGATGCCGGCCACGACGCCGAGGTTGATCTCGGGTTGACCGAACTTGGCCGTATCAGCAGCGATGATGAAATCGCACATCATCGCCAATTCGCAGCCGCCGCCCAGGGCGTAGCCACTGACCGCCGCGATGATCGGCTTGCGCACGCGCAGCATCGCCTCGGTCTCCGGGGTGAAGAAATCCGCCTCGAACATGTCGACGAAGCTCTTCTCGGACATTTCCTTGATGTCAGCCCCTGCGGCGAAGGCCTTGTCAGACCCGGTCAGCACGATGCAGCGCACCTTGCCGTTCTTGTCGGCGGCTTCCAGCGCCTCGGCCAGTTCGCGCATCATGACGCTGTTGAGCGCGTTCAGCGCATCGGGGCGGTTGAGGCGGATCAGCGCGATATGATCGGAAATCTCGACGATCAGCGTTTCATAGGCCATGAGGGTGGCACCTTGTCTGTTGCGATCTTGACCCTTGGCATACCAGCTTGGACCTTGGGTTCAAGTCATCTCTGGCAGCGCGGGCAATAGAAACTCGACCGCCCCGACTGCACGATGCGGCGCACGCGACCTGCACAATCCGGGGTCATGCAGGGCGCGCCCTCGCGCCCGTAGACGCCAAATGTGTGCTGGAAATATCCAAGCTCGCCATCGGCTTGGCGATAGTCGCGCAAGGATGACCCGCCAGCCTCGATCGCGTCGATGAGCGTGGCGCGGATCGCACCCACCAGCCGTTCGCGCCGCGCACCACCTATGCGCCCTGCAGCGCGCAAGGGCGAGATGCCGGCGCGGAACAGCGCCTCGCAGACATAGATATTGCCAAGCCCCGCCACGATTCGCTGATCCAGCAGCGCCGCCTTTATGCTCGAGCGTCGCCCCGCGAGCTGACGCGCAAGATATGCAGCGTGGAAGTCATTGCCCAAAGGCTCGGGCCCAATCCGCGCGAGCAACCAGTGCTGTGCAAGATCCGCCGTCGGCGTCAGGTCCATTGCCCCGAAGCGGCGCGGATCGTTGAAGATCACCCGCGCGCCGGACGCCATGTGCAGGATCACATGGTCATGCACCTGAAGTGCAGGGAGATCATGATGGAACTGCCCCGGCCGCAGCACGCCTGCGGCGCCCGACAGGAGCATCCGCCCCGACATGCCCAGATGCACGATCAGCGTCTCTGCCCGGTCCAGATCAGCCAGCAGGTATTTCGAGCGGCGCCGCAGCTGCAGGATGCGCGCCCCGGTCAGCCGGTCGGCCATTCCAGGTGGGAAAGGCCAGCGCAGATCGGGGCGACGCAGTTCGGCGCGGGCGATCACCTGACCCTCGAGGCTCGGCGCGAGCCCGCGGCGGACAGTCTCGACTTCGGGCAGTTCGGGCACGCCAGAGATCCTCATTCGGTCGCGAGGTCGCATTGTATCGTCCCCGCGACAGCCTATAAGGAGGGGAGACGCACCCCCGCAAGGGGCATCAGGGACAAAGGCGCGCCATGACGCAGGACGGCAAGACCACGCATTTCGGCTACCAGACAGTGGCTGAAGATCAGAAGTCCAGCCTTGTGCAGGGGGTCTTCACGCGCGTGGCCTCGCGGTATGACGTGATGAACGATCTCATGTCACTGGGCATCCACCGGCTGTGGAAAGACGCGATGATGGACTGGCTGGCCCCGCGCCCCGGCCAGCGCCTGCTCGATGTTGCGGGGGGCACGGGCGATATCGCGTTCCGTTTCCTGAAGCGCGCGGGCGCAGGCGCGCATGCAACCGTGCTCGACCTGACCGAGCCCATGCTGACCGAGGGTCAGGCGCGCGCCGAGGCCGAGAATCTCGCCCAGGCGCTCGACTGGGTGGTGGGCGATGCGATGGCCCTGCCCTTCGCTGATGCCAGCTTCGATGTCTATACGATCAGCTTCGGCATCCGGAATGTCACCCGGATCGAGGATGCGCTGTCCGAAGCGTTCCGTGTCTTGCGCCCCGGCGGGCGACTGATGGTGCTGGAATTCAGTCAGTTGCCCAATGACGGGCTGCAACGGCTCTATGACCTTTATTCCTTCAACGTGATCCCGGCCATGGGCGAGGTGGTCGCGCGCGACCGCGACAGTTATCAGTATCTTGTCGAATCGATCCGCCGCTTCCCCGATCAGGAGAGCTTCGCCGGAATGATCCGGGCAGCCGGTTTCGAGCAGGTGAAATTCCGCAACCTCTCGCTGGGTATTGCCGCATTGCATTCCGGCTGGAAGCTCTAGGCCGATGCGGGGCCCGCATAATCTCTGGCGGCTGATCCGCACGGGCGCGACTTTCGAGCGGACAGGCGCGATGCGGGTGGTGCTCGAACAGATGAACGTGCCGCCGCGCATCCGCTTCGCCGCGCGCGTGCTGGGCTGGCCGTTCAAGCTGCTCGGGCTCCGGGGCGACGAGACCCTGCCGCCGCTGACGCGCGCGCTCACCGCGCTCGGCCCGGCCTATATCAAGTTCGGTCAGACGCTCGCCACGCGTCCCGATGTCGTGGGCCAGGATCTGGCCGACCAGTTGCGCTATCTTCAGGACAAGCTGCCCCCCTTCCCGCGCGACACGGCCATGCAGGTGATCGCCGAGGAACTTGAAGTTCCCGTCGAGCAGGTCTTTACCGAATTGTCCGAGCCTGTCGCGGCGGCCTCCATCGCGCAGGTGCATTCGGCGATCCTTGTCCAGTCCGGCGCGAAAGTCGCGATCAAGGTGCTGCGCCCGGGCGTCGAAAGGGCCTTCAGGCGCGATATCGACGCGTTCTATTTCGCTGCCGGCATCATCGAGATCCTGCTGCCCTCGACCCGGCGCCTCCGCCCGCTTGACGTGATCCGCCATTTCGAGAGTGTGTGCGAGAGCGAACTGGATCTGCGCCTCGAGGCTGCCTCGGCGGCCGAATTCGCGGCCAATACCGAAATCGATGCCGGCTTCAGCGTGCCGCGGCCGGTCTGGGCGCTTTCTGCCCGCCGGGTGCTGACGCTCGGATGGGCCGAAGGGGTGCCGATGGGCGATAACGCGGCCATCGACGCGCTGGCGATCGACCGGCGCGAACTGGGCATACGGGTGCTGACGCTGTTCCTGCGCCATGCGTTGCGCGACGGGTTTTTCCATGGCGACATGCACCAGGGCAATCTCAAGGTCACTGCCACGGCCGAGATCATCGCCCTCGATTTCGGCATCATGGGCCGGATCGACGCCTTCACCCGACGCGCTTATGCCGAGATCCTGTTCGGCTTCATCCGCAAGGATTATCGCCGCGTTGCCGAGGTCCATTTCGAGGCAGGCTATGTCCCGCCCGACCGCGACATCGACGAATTCGCCCGCGCGCTCCGCTCGGTGGGCGAGCCGATCTTCGGCATGGACGCCCGGCACATCTCGATGGCGAAGCTCCTGGCCTATCTCTTCGAGGTGACCGAGCGCTTCGGCATGGAGACCCGGACCGAACTGATCCTGCTGCAACGGACCATGGTTGTTGTCGAGGGCGTGGCCCGCTCGCTCAACCCCGAGATCAACATGTGGCATGTCGCAAAACCCGTGGTCGAGGAATATATCCGCGGAAGCATTGGCCCCAAGGCCTTCGCGCGGGATCTGGCGTCAACCGCGCGCATTCTCGCGCGCTTTGGCCCGCATCTGCCAAGGCTCGTGGAGGATGCGCTGATCGCGCAGGCCAATCCGCACCGCGTCGATCCGGCCCAACGCAAGGCCGGCCCCCTGATCTGGGGGGCCGCCGGTGGCGGGCTCGTCGCGCTCGGTGTCGTCCTGGGGGCCATGCTCTAGGCCGCGCAAGCTGCCCGTGACGGCTCACCAGCCCGGCGCAACGGCCAGGGCTTCCAGAACTGTCGCAAGCGCTGCGTCGAGTGGGGCCCGTTCCAGCAGCACAAGCATCGCGGGTGCATCGAATTCGAGGCGGATTTCCGCAGCATCTGCGCGGTTTGACGTGCCGATCACACCCTGCGGCGCGAAATCGATCCCATCGATCGGCCAATGGAGCCCCTGCGAACGCCCGGTGACAGGCGCCATCGGGAACAGCGACACCCGCGCACCCGGTCGGGTGGACAAAACAAGTTGCGGTGGCGCGAGGAACACGATGTCCGCGCCCGCAAGCAGAATCACCCGGCAGTGACTGTGGCGCACCAGCGAGCGCAGTGCGGCCAATGTATGATCCAGCCGCCCCCCTGCGAACCCGAGCCCCAGCACGAAAGGGGCTGAGATATTGCGCAACGCCTTGTCGAGATCCGTGCTCTCCTGCTCGGCGATATGGACCAGCCTGTCGGCAAGCCGTGCGTGCAGACCCTGATCGAGCGAGTCCAGATCGCCAATGACCCGCTCCGGCAGCTTGTCCAGCGCGACAAGCCGGTTCGCCCCGCCATCGGCCGCCACAAGACAGGGTGCGTGCGCCTGGGCGAGATGCAAGTCGTCCTCTTTCCACTCCCCGCCGCCCACCAGAGTGACGCCGCCCTGCGATTGGACCACGAATTTTGGCTCAATATCGTAAGAATCAGTGTCGTTGGTCACAATTCCGGCCATAATCTGATCATCAAATTACCCCAGTCTGACCCTTTATTCGCTCGGGTAGTGTGTGATCGTGTGTAGTGACGGGTATTGAAAGCGAGCATGGAATGGTTGGTCCGAGCAAGATTCTGACTGTGTCCTATGGCACATTCTCCTGCACGCTGGAAGGATTCGACGAACCTTTCAGCACCATGAAGGCAATCGCCGAGTATTTTCGGGATCTCACCTCGGAAGACAGGTATTTCGGCGCCGAGCCGCCCACGCCGGACGCCGAAATGCTCCACCGGATCGCCGAGCGCGAGATCAAGCGCCGGGTCGAGGCCCGCGTGCAGGGCAACGGGATCATCCTGCGTCAGCAATCCGACGACGAAGCGCCATCAGGCATCACGGCGCCACGCTTTCCCGCAGCGTCCAGCCCGGCCCCAATGCCGGCTGTCGCCGGATCCGCGCCCGTCCAGCCCGGATTGATGACCGCACCGCTCGCCGCGGCCCTGTCAACGACCGAAGCCCCGGATTTCACTGATAAGCTGGAGCGGATCCGCGCGGCCGTCGCCAAGGCGAATGCCGCTCCGGTCCCGAACATCGAGGCCGCGACGGAACCCGCGCCGGCGGCCTTTGTCAGCGACGAAGATCCTGTCGCGCAGGATGAGCCGCCAGCGCAGCCCGCATCTTTCGAGGGCAGCGTCACCGAAGCCACGGTCGACGAGTCCCGTGAGGCGGATCAGGCCTCCGACACCACCGAACCGGTTCCGCCCGTGATCGCAGAACTCGGTCCAGACGCGGCGCAGGAGCAGGCACCCGAGCCGCGCATGGACGGGCAGCCTGACGAGCCCCTCCTGCCCACTAGTGCCGAGGTGCCCGAAGACGCAGCGCCGGTCGAACAGCCAGCGATGATGGAAGACGCTGTGGCCGCGCCCGATGACGCGGACGCACCCAGCGCCGAGGAGACGCCAGAAAGCCCGCCGGTAGCGGCGCCGACCGAAGACGCGGACGCCGCTGATGCGCATCTGCCGACCGATGCCGCGCCGGTCGAGGAAAGCCCTTCGACCGAGGCGCTCACATCAGCCGTTGACGACGCGCCGCAAGATGTCTCTGAACCGCTGGAGCCAATGCAGGCGCGCGAGTCCGACGACGCCACAGAGGTCGCGCACACGGCTGCGCCCGAAGCGGATGCCGCTGTCGCTGAGGACGAGGACGAGGACGAACCAGATTTCGAAGAGCCGCAGATCGATGACGGGGCCGCGCTCGCGGTGCATTTCGAGCGTGATGAATCGCTTGAAGATTACGCATCGACCCAGCCCGCAGACGCGGCGCCAACCGACGACCAACTGGACCAAGGCGTCGAACCCGAGGATGCTGAGCCTGCGACGGAAAGCGTCTCGCTCGATGAATC
>SLKB01000360.1 GCA_007134805.1 Paracoccaceae bacterium | reverse complement strand
TTGCGCTGGTGGTTCTGGTGACGCTCGGCAGTCTTTTCGGCAGTTTCTGACATGGCGCGTTCGTGCGGCCGGCATGGCCCTTGCAAGGGGGTGCGTCACACCGGCGCCGGATGGAATGTCTGGCGTATTCAGCACTCCTAAACCCCGGTCAATTATGCGCATGATATGATGCACACAAAAGAGGGCACAGAAGATGCCGCAGATTGCCGACGAGAACGCGCTCAGGATGGCCGAACTCATCAACGAGGCGCGCGCTGCCGAGGGAACTGATCCGCTCGAGGTCGAGATTCACCTCAATGCCTCGGCGCGGGTTCAGTCCGAGCATATGGACGCGATCGACAAGTTGACCCATGACGGGCCGGACGGGAATTCGTTGCGCGATCGTGTGGAAGGGGCAGAGTTCGATCTGTCCGGACAATGGCGGCTGTCGGAAAACGTGGGCTTTCTGCAGGGCTACGGCAAGCTCTCGGACGCTGATCTGGTCACGATGCACAATGCCTTCGTCAACAGCCCCGGACATTATCAGAACCTGATGGACCCCAATGTCCATTACATCGGTGTGCATGTCCATGAGGGCGACATGGTCAACGACGCGGGCGTGACGACCCCGACCGTGTTCTTCACGATGAATTTCGCCGCGACCGCCGGCGAGACCATTGTTCAGGACCCGGTCAGCGGCGTGCTCTCGCTGTCGCTTGGCGGTGAGGTCATCGACGTGCTCGACCCGGATGATATCGACGGGCTCGACCAGGGTGAGGCCATTGAGCCGGCCGCGGCGCAGGCCGGTTCGGAGAGCCCGGAGCAGACCGATCCCGACCCCCAACGCACAACCCTCGAGGACGACCCCCCCTTCGCGGAAGAGAACGAGGAAGAGGACGAGGATCAGGACGCTGCGCTTGCGGGAGGCGGATGTTTCGTCGCCACTGCGGCCTATGGTGACAGGTTGCACCCCGATGTGATGGCACTGCGTCGGTATCGGGATCTTGTCATGTCACGATCAGCTTTCGGGCGGGTGCTGATTCGGGCCTATTGGATCATCGGACCGCAGCTTGCCCGGATCGTGCGCCCGCGCGGCCGGTCAGGGCAGGCCTGCCGGGCGCTGCTCGGCCCGCTCGCGCGCCGGCTCGATCCCAGGGTCGTGATCGTGCTTGGCCCTGCGCCCGCGACAGGCAACTCCGGCCGGCGCGAGCCCGCCTTGCGAGGGCGATGAGACGCAAGGAGCGCGGCGCGCGCCGAGGGTCGTGGGTCTTGGGTCGTGGAGGATCAGTTCCCGCCGAAGATGCTGCCCAGGATGCCGCGGATCGTGTCGTCGAGCCCACCCATCGGGGGCGGCGGCGCGCTCTGGGGGGCTGCCGGCGCGGGAACTGCGTCATACTGCGGCGCCTCGAGCATCGGGCGGTCGGGCTCGATCATCGGCAGCCGGCGCGGGCTGCGCCCCTCATTGATACGCACCATGGTCTCGCGCCAGATATCGGCCGGAAGCCCCCCTCCGGTCACACCCCGCAAGGGCTGGTTGTCGTCATACCCCATCCACACCCCGACCACGTAATCGGCTGTGAACCCGATGAACCAGGCATCGCGGGCGGCCTGGGTGGTTCCGGTCTTCGCCGCGACCTCCCAGCCGTCAAGGCGCGCGCGGGTGCCAGTTCCCTCGATGACAACGCGGCTCATCATCCAGGTGAGCATCCGCGCCGAACTTTCTGAAATCACCTGCGCGCCGATACCGCCCTCGTTGCGAAAGAGCGGCGTCAGATCGCCCAGCAGCGTGAGCTGCTCGATCCCGTAGGGCTGCACGGCATTGCCACCATTGAGGATGCCGGCATAGGCAGCGGTCATGTCCAGCAGACTCGATTCCGACGCCCCGAGCGCCAGCGCCGGTCCTTCGGCCAACTCGCTGCGCAGCCCGAATCGATTGGCCACATCGCGCACCTGAACCCGGCCCATCGCCTCGGAGACACGCACCGCGGGTGTGTTGAGCGAGCGTGCCAGCGCCTCTGTCAGGGTCACGAAGCCGTGGAACTGATTGTCGTAATTGCGCGGCGACCACGGGCCCGAGCCGGGCACGTTGATGGTCAGCGGCGCATCCTCGACGATGTCGAAGGGCTCGAACCCGTTTTCCAGCGCCGCTGCATAGAGAAACGGCTTGAAGGCCGACCCGGTCTGGCGCTGCGCCTGGGTCGCGCGGTTGAACCCGCCGACCGAGGGGTTGCGCCCCCCCACCATCGCGCGCACGGCCCCGTCGGCGGACATCACGACGATCGCCGCCTCGGCCTCGGAGCCTTCGCGCACGCGCGTCTCGAAGACATTTGCGAGCGCCTCTTCCGCGGCGCTCTGGATGCGCGGATCGAAGGTGGTGCGCATGATCACGTCTTCGGTCGTTTCGCGCGTCAGATAGGACGGGCCGGTCTGCATCAACCAGTCCGCAAAGCTCACGCCGCGCGGCGACTCGGCACTCTGCGACAGTGTCGCAGGGTAGGCCTGCGCCTCGGAGAACTGATAATCGGTCAGGAAGCCCTGCTCATGCATCAGCCCGAGCACGACATTGCCCCGCGCCTGAGCGCGCGCAAGGCTGCGCGTCGGCGCGTAGAAGGAGGGCGCGACCAGAAGGCCCGCCAGCATCGCCGCCTCGGAAGGGCCCACCTCATTGGCGGAGCGGCCGAAATAGCGCTGTGCGGCGGCCTCGAAGCCGCGCGCCCCGGCACCAAGGAAGGCGCGGTTCATGTAGATGGTGAGGATCTCGTCTTTCGAGAATTTCGCCTCGAGCGCGAAGGCATAGGGCAATTCCTGCACCTTGCGCCAGACTGTACCCCGGCGGCAATCGGCCTCATAGGCGGCTTCCGATGACCACTCGGCAGGATCATAGGGCACCCCAAGGCACAGGAGTTTCGCCACCTGCTGCGTGATCGTCGAGCCACCCGCGCCGGAAAACGCACCGCGCCCGGCCTGAAGGTTCGACCGGATCGCCCCTGCAACCCCGCGCGGCGAGAGGCCGATATGGCTGTAGAAGCGGCGATCTTCCGTGGCGACGATGGCATGCTTCAGATAGGGCGACACGGTATCTGCGGTGATCGCGCCGCCAAACGTCTCGCCGCGCCAGGCGAAGACCGACCCGTCGGCATCCATCATCGTGACCGAGCCGCGCGCGCGTGCATCGAGCAACTCGTCGAGCGGTGGCAGGGTGGTGTAGAAATACCCCGTTGCCAGCCCGAGCAGCAGAACCAGCGTCGCACCAACCCGCCAGGTCACGCCCCAGAGAATGCGCCAGACAAGGGTCACGAGCCCCGTGACCGCCCGGGTAAGGATGTTGCCGCGCCGCGCGCGCGGGCGCGCCCGCGCAGGCTTGGCCGCAGCGGGTTTCGCCGCCGGGCGCGCGGATGCCTGCGCGCGCCGCGTCGGCCGCTTTTCGGCGACCAGTCTGCTCTTGTTCTTCCCCGACCCGCGCATCGCGTGCTCTCAATTCCCCGACAGATAATACGAGCTTGCCCCGTCACCTTGCCCCGTCACGGCGCCCTTTGCACCTGCGTTTGCGTCCTTGTGGCACTGCGGACAAGAAGATTCCACTCTTCTCGCATGAAGTTGTAGACCCTTCGCCACGCCTTGCGATGCCAAATCTGCACATCTTTTGTGCAGTGACTTAATTTTGTGCACTTATTTTCTCATTTTGCCGCCCGGACCCGCAAGCCAAAGTTGCGAAGGATTGAGAAAGCGCCCTGCGCGCCACTTGATGTCCGCGTGTCATCCGAGGACCAACCGTATCTGAAAAAAGGGGACAACCGGTGAAATACATTATTGCCGCCATAAAGCCGTTCAAGCTCGAAGAGGTCCGCGAAGCGCTGACCGCTATCGGCGTGCGCGGCATGATGGTGACCGAGATAAAGGGCTTCGGCGCCCAGTCTGGCCATACCGAGATCTATCGCGGCGCCGAATACGCCGTGAATTTCGTGCCGAAGCTCAAGCTGGAGATCGCGGTCTCGGACGCGATGGCCGATCAGATCGTCGAGACGCTGCAGAAGACAGCGCGCACTGACAAGATCGGTGACGGAAAGATTTTCGTGCTCGATCTGGTGGCCGCGACGCGCGTGCGCACGGGTGAAACCGGGGATGACGCGCTCTGATTTTCAGGCGTGGCGACATTACGAAAAGGACAAGTGCAGATGCAAATGAGAAAGTTTATCCCCCTTGTCGCGATGGCGGCGACCTTGCCGGGCCTCGCCCTTGCACAGGAAGAAGACGAGGGCGTGCTCGACGCCATCGCAGCCGTGGCGGCGCTGAACACCGAAATGGTGTTCATCATGAACTCGCTGCTGTTCCTGATCGGCGGCTTCCTTGTGTTCTTCATGGCAGCCGGGTTCTGCATGCTGGAGACGGGCCTTGTGCGCTCGAAGAACGCGACCATGCAGGCGACGAAGAACGTGGCGCTGTTCTCGCTGGCCGGGATCGCGTACTTCCTGGTCGGCTTCAACCTGATGTACCCGCTGGGAGACTGGGTCATCGAAGGCTGGCTCGGGGGCATCTCGCCCACGGTTCTGGAACCGGTCGGCGTGGCGCTCGAGGATGTCGATGACATCGAATATGCGTCCATCGGGTCGGACTTCATCTTCCAGCTGATGTTCTGTGCGGCAGTCGCCTCGATCGTGTCGGGGGCCGTGGCCGAGCGCATCAAGCTGTTCCCCTTCCTGGTCTTCGTGGTCATCCTGACCGGGCTGATCTACCCGATCCAGGCTTCCTGGAGCTGGGGTGAAGGCTTCCTCGACGAGATGGGCTTCTCGGATTTCGCAGGCTCGTCGATCGTGCACGGGGCCGGTGGTTTTGCGGCGCTGGCCGGGGTGCTGATCGTGGGCTCGCGCTACGGGAAGTACGGCAAGGATGGCAAGGTCAATGTGATGCCGGGCTCGAACCTGCCGCTGGCCACACTGGGCATGTTCATCCTCTGGCTGGGCTGGTTCGGCTTCAATGGCGGCTCGCAGCTGGCCATGGGCACCATTTCCGATGTTGCCGATGTCAGCCGCATCTTCGCCAACACCAACACCGCGGCTTCGGGCGGTGCGGTCGCGGCGCTGATCCTGTCCACGCTCCTCTACAAGAAGCCTGACCTGACCATGGTGCTGAACGGCGCATTGGCGGGCCTCGTGTCGATCACGGCAGAGCCGCTGACGCCCTCGCTGGGTGCGGCAACGCTGATCGGTGCCGTGGGCGGCGTGATCGTCGTGCTGACTGTTCCGCTGCTCGACAAGCTGAAGATCGACGATGTGGTGGGTGCGATCCCGGTCCATGGCTTTGCCGGCCTCTGGGGCACGATGGCCGTGCCGCTGACCAACAGCGATGCGAACTTCGGGACGCAGTTCATCGGCATGGCGCTCATCTGCGGCTTCATGTTCGCAGCCTCGCTGGTTGTGTTCCTGATCCTGAAAGCGGTCATGGGAGTGCGTGTCAGCGACGAAGACCAGGTGACCGGCCTCGACAAGACCGAGATGGGGATGGAAGCCTATCCGGAGTTCGGCAACAGCTGACCGTCGCCCTCTGACAAGATCGAAAGCCCCGCCCGTTCCGGCGGGGCTTTTGCGTGGCCCAAGGGCGCGCCTATCGCCAGGCTCAACGCAGGCTGCGCCCCTTGACAACGGAATCGGCCCCGAACCGCGCACGCAGCCGGTCGACCGCGCGCTCAGCCTCGGCCCGGCGCGCCGCGTGAGGGTCGAGCAGGTCCGCCGCAAAACCGGCCCCCTCGCCCGCTTCCAGATCCGAGATCCCGACACCGATCAGCCGAAAAGGTGCGGCCGCAAGCATCTGGTCGAGCATCGGGCGCGCCGCGCGATAGATGACATCGGCAAGCACTGTCGCCGACGACAGGGAACGCCGCCGGGTCAGGATGCGATGGTCGGCCCGCTTGAGCTTGAGTGTCACGACCCGCCCCGCAAGCGCCTTGGCCTTCGCGCGCGCCGAGACCTGATCGGCCAGCCGCCACAGATGCCCGTCGAGAAGCTCTGGATCGTGCAGATCCTCGCCAAAGGTGGTTTCCTTCGAGATCGACTTGACCTGCCGGTCGACAGCCACCGGGCGCAGGTCTTCCCCGCGCGCCAGATGCCAAAGCCGCTGCCCCATCGACCCGAATCGCGCGATCAGCTCGGTCTTCTCCCACCGCAGAAGATCCGCGATCGTGACGATGCCTGCACGCCCGAGTTGCTCGCGCGTGGCCGCGCCGACGCCCCAGATGATGCCGACTTGCTGGGCGCGCAGGAAGCCTGGCGCGCCCGCACGATCAATCACGGCGAAGCCGCGCGGCTTGTCGAGATCGGAGGCGATCTTGGCGAGGAACTTGTTGTAGGAAAGCCCGACAGAGGCAGACAGCCGCAACGCGCGCTCCATCCGCCGGACGAGCCCTGCCATCAGCACCGCCGGCGGTGCGCCATGCAAGGCGGAAGTGCCGGTCAGATCGAGGAAGGCCTCATCAAGCGACAGGGGCTCGATCGCCGGGGTCAGTTCATCCATCATTTCCCGTATCTCGCGCGAGGCGGCGGCATACGCATCAAAACGCGGCTTGACCACGACCGCCTCGGGACAGAGCTGGAGCGCCTTGAACATCGGCATCGCCGAGCGCACGCCATGGATGCGCGCAATATAGCAGGCCGTCGTCACGACCCCGCGCGTGCTGCCGCCCACGATGACGGGTTTGTCGCGCAAGGCGCGATTGTCGCGCTTCTCGACACTCGCATAGAAGGCGTCGCAATCAATATGCGCGATGGACAGATCGAACAGCTCCGGCCCCGCCACACAACGTGGCGAGTGGCAGGACGGACACCGGCGCCCTGCATCGAATCGGCTCAGGCAGTCACGACAAAGGGCAGGCATGGGCG
>SLKB01000390.1 GCA_007134805.1 Paracoccaceae bacterium | reverse complement strand
TATCTGGGCCATTTCGGGCGCAGCGACGTTGCAGCCTGCGTCAAGGACATGGTGGAGGCGCTGCGCCTCGACTGGGAGGCGCAGACACAGGCGCATATGGTCAGCCGGGCGCTGCGCCACGCGCAGCCAATCGCGCATGACACCTACGACATTCTGGATCTGCACGCAGTCGCCAAGGTGTTGCAGGCCGAGGCTCAGCGCGATCTGGGGGCACCATGATCCCTGACGCGGCATATCGCCACCTCGCGGAAGATCTGCGCTACGAGGCCGCGCGCCGTGGTCCGTTCGACCCGATGGCGATGCTGCGCGACGTCGCGGATCCCGAGACTCGTGCGGATGACATGCTCACGCTGGCGGCCCTCTCGGCCTTGCGGAAGGACTGCACGGTCATTGCCCCCGATACCTGGCTGATGCGCCCAAGCGCACGGCGCGCTGTGCTGGCCCAACAGGGCGGCACGCGCGCGGGCAGCGACCGCGCCCTCACTACGATCGAGGCTGCCCTCGCGGGCCTGGGGGCTTTCGCGCCAGATGCGATTGACGCGCTGATCAGCACGCCGCCAGACCCCGATCAACTGCGCGAGACGATCGTGACCCTTGATCGCGCGGGCGATGGCGCGCCCGCGCATGACCGGATCCCAGCCCTTCGCGCCGCGCTCAACCACGCGCGCGAGACGGCGCGCCGCGATCTTCTGCTGGCCGCGGGGTTTTTCGGGCGCGAGCGCGAACTCGCGCGCGCCGCAACCTGGATAGCACGCGACGTCACGCCCCTGCCCTTGCAGACGCTGCATGTCTCGGGCCTGCCGGGGGTCGGCAAATCCTTATTGCTCGAACGCATCCTGCAGAAGGCCGAGCGTCTGTCAGGGCCGATCATGGTGCATCTCGATTTCGACCGCGCAGCGCTCGAGGCCCTCGACAGCACTGCGCTGTTCGACGAGATCTCGCGCCAGATCGGCGATGGCGTCCCGCAAGCGGCACACACCCTGCGCGCGCTGCGCCTTGCAAGCACCGAGGAGATCGCCGCGGCACCGTCGGGCAACGCGAACCGCCGCCGCGCGCCGCGCCGCCTGCTGGCAGCGATGGCCGAGGCCGTCGCCGCGAGCGGCCGGCCGCTGCTCGTCGTGCTGGACACGCTCGAGGTGCTGCGCAGCCGCGGCGAGACCTTGGTGATGACGCTCTTCGAGCAACTTGACCTCATGGCAGGGCTGGGCATCAACCGGGTGATCCTGATCTCGGCGGGGCGCGGCGATGCGCTCGACCCCGTGCCCGAGCGGGTGGGCGCCGAGATCCGGCTCTCGGGCCTCGAGGATGCGGCCGCGCGCGCGCTCCTTGCCCGGCGCGGGGTGGCAGAGACGCTCTGGCCGCATATCCTGCCCATTGCACGTGGCAATCCGTTGCTTTTAATCCTGGCCGCAAAGGCCTTCGAGGGCGGCGCGATGGATCTCGACCAGATGCCCGAGACCATGGATGAGGCGATGGTCGGCGCCTATCTCTATCGCGCGATCCTGTCGCGGGTGCCGCCACATCTGGCCCAGCTGGCGCGCGAAGGATTGATCCTGCGCCGCATCAACGCCGAAACGCTTGTCCATGTGATCGCCCCCGCGCTTGGCATGACGCTCTCGCTTACCGAGGCCGAGGCGCTGCTTGAGGATCTGCGTGCAGAGCACTGGCTGGTCGAGATCGACGACGGCTGGGTGCGCCATCGCAGCGATGTGCGCAGCGCCTTCTTGCGCCTGATCTACGCGGATGCCCCGGACGCGGCCGCACTGATCGACGCAACCGCTGCACGCTGGTTCGCCGACCGGGAGTCGCATACCGCGCTCTACCACCAGTTGCAGCTCAGCCGCACCGGCGCGCCCCTGCCCCCGATCACGGCTGAACTTGCGCAGCATTTCACCGATGCCATGATCGACGATCTGCCCGAGCGCGCGCGCGATGCTGTCCGCCAGGCGAAAGGGCAACGGTCGGACTACGGGCGCGCGGGCGCGGCCCCCCCCAAGGTCGGCAGCGCCCCGCCCAGGCCCGGCCGCGCCACGTCGTCCCCGCGCGCCTTGCCCCCCGGCAGCCCCGGCCGGGGCGTCACGATCTCGGATGCGGTCGAATATGAACGCGCCGGCCCGGCCACCCGCAAGCGCGCGCCGCATGACCATCTGCGCTTTGACCCGGGCAAGGGGCGGATGGTCCTTTGCGCGGCCCCTGAACAGCGCGGCCCAGCCCCTGACCCCCGCGCCGTGCGCGATCTGGAGCTGATGATCGAGAGCGGCGAGCTGCGCGAGGCCGATTATGTGCTCGCCCACGGGTTCGAGCGGCCGACACCGCTTGTCAGCCATGCCGCACTGATGGTGATGGCGCTGTCCTGGCTCACGGGGCAATGGTCGCTCGCGCAGCGGATATTCGAGGCGCAGGACGAGGAGCTTCTGGACCAGCGCGTGCGCGCACAGCCGCAGCTCATGGGGCGGATCATGCTCGAGTTGTGGGCGGAGTTCCGCTTCGATGCTCTGGTCGCCCGGCTCGATGACAGCGCCTTTTGCGACCGGGCGCTCAGCACGCTGCGCCAGTCTGACGCGCTGGGACTGCAAGGCGGGGCGCTGGATTTCGCGCTTCTGTCAACCGAAGACGCCGCGCATACCGCGCGAGAGTTGACGCTGAGCCTCGGCCTCTTGCATCCGGCCCTGCCTTTCAGCGCCGTAGAGGCCGCCGAGGCCGTGCGCGACCGCGCGGCACGGCTGCGCCGCCGCTCGGGGCTATTTCTTGAAGCGGGCACGGATCATGCGGATCACGCGGCCAGTGTCGCAGTTCTGAGCCCCTACGGCCGGATCATCGACGAGATGGCGACACGAAAGCTCGCGCGGCACGACGCAATTCTGGGGCCCTCGCTGCACGCGCTTGCGCCGCTCCTGCCGCGCCTCGCGGCGCTCATGGTCCCGGGCATGCGCGGGCTCGACACGCTGTCGCGCGTGTTGCGTGATCGCCCTGAGGATGTGCTCGACGGCCTTGATCAGCTCGGGCTGAGTGCAGAATGGACCTCGGGGCTGAGCTTGCATAGATCCGTGCCAGACCTGCCGGCCGTGGCCGCCGCCACAGAGCGGTGGCGCTGCGCGACGGCCGGTCTATGGCACTTTGGGACCCGCAAGCCACCGGGCTGGAAGGGCGCGCAGGCGCCAGACGCGCAGACTGCGGCACTTGCAGCACGGATCGCGTCCCGTGACGACGCCGAGGGGCTCGCGCGCAGCCTGATCTGGATCTGGGCTGATCCCGGTGCGGCAGAGCTTTCGCCCCCGCCGATGCGGGCGAAACGGCGCCTGAAGTCTCGCTACGACGCGGCCCTTGCGGCCGCGAGGGCCGCGTCCGACCCAGTGCACACGGCCCTTGCTTCGCTTCAGGACGCCCGCGTGCCCGGCGCGATCGCCGCGGCGCTGGCAGTACTCGCGGCGCGCGGCTGTCGCGCGTCACACGCATTTCGCCCGCTCGAGTCGGGCCAGAATTTCTTGACCATGGAGGGTTACGATGGATGAGCGCGCGCAACTGGAAAGCTTCCGACGGCTGGAGCAACGGATGCGGGCGGGGGATTTCGACCGCGCCCGCGACGCCATCCGGCGCGGCGCGCCGATCCTGCGCGAAATGGGGATCGACGCGACGCGCGCAAGCGAGGCGCTCGATACCCCGCCCAACCAGCTTGAATCGATGCTCGGCATGCCCAGCTCCGCGCTCGAGGCGATCGTGCTCAGCACCAACCGCCCACCCTTGCTGATCCAGAACGATCAGGTCGTTGACAAGGACAGTCTCATCGGCCCGTTCCCGGTCGGGATCGACAGCAAGGTCGTGCGCGTCGAGCCGCTTCTTCCCTCGGTCGGGCGGATCGAGTTCGTCAATCACGACTTCGCCTGGGGGGGCACGGGCTGGGTGATGGAAGAGGACGGCCCCGAGCATCTGCTGATCGCCACCAACCGCCATGTCGCCCGGATGGTCGCGCAGCGCACGTACCGCGGGGATGGGGTGTTCATGTTCAGCCCAGCGAATATCCCTTACGGCGCGAAGATCGACTTCGTGAACGAGGTCGACGCCCCCCCCGATCTACACCGCATCCTGAAGATCGAGCGCTTCACATATCTCGCCGATGATGCCGCTGCGGATATCGCGATCGCCCGCGTGCCGCGCCCTGGACGCGATGCGGGCTTCGGCGTCCACCCCCTGCCCCGCGCCGTGACCGATGGCGGCGATCAAGAACTGGTTGCGGTCGTCGGCTACCCGGCCGAGGACCCGTTCCGCAACGACCCCACCGACATGCAGCGCTATTTCAAGGGGCTTTTTGATGTGAAGCGCTTCTCTCCGGGGTATCTGCGCAACCAGGGCGGCGCGACCGTGCTGGGGCATGACTGCACCACGCTGGGGGGCAATTCGGGCTCGCCAGTCATCAGCCTGGAGAGCGGGCTTGCCGTGGGGCTGCATTTCGCAGGCCGATATGCGGTCGGCAACAGCGCCGTGCGGATCACGACGCTCAACCGCGTCCTCGATGAGGGCACGAAGGCCAGCGTCCATCAGGTGCGCTTCGCCGCAGCCACGCCCGAGGCGGAGGAGGAATCGCGCGACGGGCGCCACCAGCCCGAGCATTTCGAGGGGCGCGAGGGTTTTGACACGGGTTTTCTGCAAGTGGCCGAGGTCCCGCTGCCCGTCCTGCCCCCCCATCTCGACATCGCCCGGCCCGTGGACGCGACCGAGGACCGCCCGCATGAGTTGCGCTACCAGCATTTCAGCGTGCTCTACAGCCTTGCGCGCAAGAGCGCGGCGGTCGTTGCGCTCAATATCGATGGCGGGCGCACGCGGCCGATAAAGCGCTTCAATTCTCGTTGGTGGGCGGATCTGCGCATCCCTGCGGACGCGCAGCTGGGCCAGGCCGATTATGCCAATCGCGCGCTGGATCGCGGCCATCTGGTAATGCGCGCCTACACCAACTGGGGCGATGATGACGCGGCCGCCATGCGCTCTAACCTCGACAGCTACCACTATACCAATGCCAGCCCCCAGCATATGGGGCTCAACCGCAGCAACGAACATTGGCTCGGGCTCGAGCGCCATGTGCTCGAGAGCACGCGCACGCACGGGTTTCGCGCCTGTGTCTATGCCGGGCCCGTCTTCGGCGACCGCGACCCGCCGCTGGAATCCGGGCGCGGCACGATCCCGCTCGAATATTTCAAGCTGGTCACGATGCTCGCCGAAGTGCCGGGAAGCGACGGGATCCTGCGCCTGCACGCGACCGCCTATGTGCTGAGCCAAGGCCAGATGATCCAGCAGATCCTGATGGAGGCCGGGCTGCCGGAAACCGCTGAGGGCTTTGTCTTTGGCGTCTTTCGCACCTTTCAGTTGCGCATCCGCGACCTCGAGGCGCAAACCGGCTATGATTTCGGGGCTTTACGCGATTGCGATCCGCTGGAGCGGCGCCTTGATGCCCTCGCTGCGCAGGAAGGCGCGCCGACACCACGCCCGATCCTGGCGCTTGACCGGCTGGACGATATCGTGCTCTGAGCCCTCGTGCTTGACCCCGGGCGCAGATGATGATGCAAGCGCGACGACCGCGCGCGGCCGATGGCGCGTCGCCGCCTCAAGACCGGAGCATGACCCCCATGCGACATCCAAAGCTCCTGATCTATGTGCGCGCCATTTCAGGTGGCGCGGGCAAGAATTCAGTCAAATACGCGAATTTCCTCGCCGAGGCAGGCTTCGAGGTGATGCTGACCTGTGCCCGCGCCCCGCTGGTTGATCAGTTCGGGCTCGATGCGCGGGTCGCGCTCCGAGTGCTGGGGGGGCGGAAATCGCTCACGATCACGCGAGCCTTGCGACGGCAACTCGCCGCCTTCGCCCCCGAGATCTGCCTTGTCGTCGATGCCAGCAACCTGCCGGCGATTCTGCTGGCCTTGCCGGCCTGTCCGCAGCGCCCCACGCTGGTGCTGCGCGAGGCGCTGTCCACGCGCGCCAGGCTCGAACAGCGCGCAAAGGTCAAACAATGGCTCAAGCGCCCGGTTCATGTCCTTGGCTACCGGCGCACCGACCATATCATCGCACTCACGCAGCACATGCGGGATGAATTGGTGCATTACTGGCATCAACCCCAGCGCAAGATCACGGTCATCCCCAACGGGATCGCCTGTCCGGATACCCGGGCAGAGCCGCATCAGCGCGCGCGGCCCTATATCCTGTGCGTCTCGAGGCTCGAGGCACAGAAGGACATTCCGACGCTGCTGAACGCCTTTGCGACGGTGCGCCGCGCGCATGACTGCCAATTGCTGATCGCCGGCGCCGGCCGTGATCAGGCCCGCCTCGAAGCGCTAAGCGCGCGGCTTGGACTGGCCGCGGATGTCGAGTTTCTGGGCCATGTGAGCGATCCCGGCGCGCTCTATGCCGGGGCGCAGATCGCCGTGCTGTCCTCGCTCTGGGAAGGGTTTCCCAATGTGGTCATCGAAGCGCTCGCCCATGGAACCCCGGTGGTTGCAACCCGCACACCGGGTGCGGTCGAGATCCTCGACGGGACAGAGTGCGGCCTGCTGGCCAATCTCGGCGATGCGCCAGATCTGGCACGCCAGATGGAGGCGGCCCTGACGAAGGACTGGGACAGCACAACCCTGCTCGACCGGGCAACCGACTTCTCCGATATGCGATTGCGCACTACCGTGACCGCGTTCTTCTCCAGGCTGTGTCCCGCAGGCGACATCGAGGCCGCGTCTCATCGCCTCGAGCCGAGCGAACCAGACGCGCATTGACATGGTCGCCGTCCAAGCCCCTGCCATTTGCCAGATCCCAATGCCCCACGGCGCAAGAAGACACATCTGACACATGCAGCTGGATGAAACACAAGAGCCCCACCTTGTTGATTTTCACTCAGAACTGAGCCGGC
>SLKB01000249.1 GCA_007134805.1 Paracoccaceae bacterium | reverse complement strand
CATGGTCGCCGTAAACGCCCACGGTTGAAAGATACCCCACCCAGTCGAGATGCCGCGCACCGGCAATCGCCGCGCCACAGGCCGCGATCACCGGATCGCCTGCCTCGCCCGGCGGCACCGAACTCAGCAGATGCGTGGCCTCATCCAAGCGCAGCGCCGTGCCCGGCCACAGGATCGGTGTGACCCCTGTGTCGCGCAGCTCGGCCAAAGCGCTCTCGCGGCGGGTGGTGGCGATGATCCGCCAGCCGCGCGGGACAAGACGCGCGGCCAGCGCCTGGGCGCTGTAGCCATGCCCGATGGAAAGAAGCGTGCCTGCCATCGCGCGACTATCAATCGCCCGCCGCACAAGCGCAAGCCCTGACAATCGCACTGGTCATCGCCGCCGCCACCCGGCACTCTCGCATCCGCACGTACGCGCAGGAAAGGCGAGGCCAATGACCCCAGAGACCGTGAAATATGCAGCCCTCATGCTCGCCGCCGGGATCGGCGTGCCGATCCTGGCCGCGCTCAACGCGCAGATGGGCGCGCGCATCGGCTCGCCCGCGCTTGCAGGGGCGGCGATGTTCGCGATCGCGCTTGTCGTCGCCATGGCTTTCGGGGCCGCGATGGGCGAGGGGCAGGCGGCCCGGCGCATCCCCGCCCAGCCGCGGTATCTGTTCCTCGCGGGCGTGCTGATTGCGTTCTACCTCTTGTCGATCTCCTGGGTGGCGCCGCGCTTCGGCTTGGGCAACGCGGTGATGTTCGTGCTGCTAGGGCAGGTCATTGCATTCGGCGTGATCGACCATTTCGGCTTCTTCGCGGCCCGGGTGCGCCCGCTCGATTTCACGCGCGCGCTCGGGCTGGTGCTGATGGCGGGGGGTGTGATTCTGGCCGTGCGCCCGCCGACATGAGTGTCACAAAAAATTTACAAGATTGATCCGAGTCAAGGACAGGCCGCCCGAAAAAGCGCAGTCTGGATCCGTCCAGCCACAACAGGAGCCCGTGATGCCAGAAGAGACCGCGCCCAGCGACAGCGCCCTGCACGGGGGCGATGGCACGACAAACGGGCCCGGCCCGGCCAGCACCAAGGCCGACGCCAAGGCCGCGCGCAAGGCGGCTGCCCACGATCCCGATCCCGCCGCGCTCACCACCGAAGAGATCCACGCCTTCTTCGCCTCGGACCGCTACCCCTACCGCTACAAGATGGCGCGCAAGACCTACGAGGCCGAGAAAGCCCTTCTGCAGGCCGAGCTTCTGAAGGTACAGGGTTGGATGCTCGACAGCGGCGAGCGCGCAGTGATCATCTTCGAGGGGCGCGACGCGGCCGGCAAGGGCGGCACGATCAAGCGCTTCAACGAACATCTCAACCCGCGCTTCGCGCATGTGGTGGCGCTCAACAAACCCTCCGAGCGGGAATCGGGGCAATGGTATTTCCAGCGCTATGTCGAGCATCTGCCCACGCGCGGCGAAATGGTCTTCCTCGACCGCAGCTGGTACAATCGCGCGGGCGTCGAGCGGGTGATGGGCTTCTGCAAGCCGGAAGAATATCTCGAGTTCATGCGCCAGGCCCCCGAATTCGAGCGGATGCTCGTCCGCTCGGGCATACGGCTCTACAAATACTGGTTTTCCGTCACCCCCGAGGAACAGCGCCGCCGCTTCAAGGCGCGCGAGGTCGACCCGCTCAAGCGCTGGAAGCTTTCGCCCATCGACAAGGCAAGCCTGGGCAAATGGGATGAGTATACCCGCGCCAAGGAGGCGATGTTCTTCTACACCGACACCGCCGATGCGCCCTGGACCGTGGTCAAGTCGAAGGACAAGAAACGCGCGCGGCTCGAATGCATGCGGCATTTCCTCTCGACGCTGGACTACCCGGACAAGGACCCCGCGATCGCCACCCCGCCCGATCCGCTGATCGTGGGGCGCGCGCGCCATGTCGTGCTCTCGCGCGCGGATCTCGAGCATGTCATGGGCGGCGCGCCCGGCTGAGGGGCGGCGCTTAGGCTTCGGTGCTGCGCATCTTCTGCCAGCGCCCCGTCTCCTCGGACCAGTATTCCGCCGCCACCCCGGCGGCGGCAAGCGTGCGCCACTGCGCGCGCGCATGCTCAAGCGCTGCCGCGTCATGCCCGTCGAACAGCACCCAGACCCGCGCGGCCTGCGCGCAGTCCTCGGGGGTGATGTCAGCCTGATCGACCGCCATGAGCGCCTGCGCGCCATTGGGACAGCCTGGCGCGGTCGTGAGCAGGATCGGCTGGTCGGCATCATGTGGCCCGCCCGCCAGCCCATGCGGCAGGAAGGCGGCCTTGTCGCCCAGCCACAGCGCGGCGTCGAGCGCGGCAAGCTGCTCGGGCGTGCGCCCGCGCAGACAGACCCGCCAGCCCTGCGCCAGCGCGCGGGCAAGGATCACCCGCGCGGTCTCTTCAAGGGGCGCGCGCGTCAGATGATAGAACAGCGCCTTGCCCATGACGCCTCAGCGCCGCTCGAACTGCGCCGCAATCAGCGCATCGAGCGCCCGCACCCCCCAGCCCGAGGCACCCTTGGGCGCATGGGCGCTGTCGGTCTTGGTCAGCGTCACCCCGGCAATGTCCAGATGCACCCAGGGCATGTCCGGCTTGACGAAGCGCTGCAGGAACTGCGCCGCGGTGATCGAGCCTGCTGCCCGCCCGCCGGAATTCTTCACATCGCCAATGCGCGACTTGATCAGCGTGTCATAGGCGGGGTCGAGCGGCATCCGCCACGCGCCTTCGCCCACCTCGGCGGCGGCTTTCAGGAAGTGCTCGGCCAGCGCATCGTCATTGGCAAACACCCCCGCCTTCTCATGGCCGAGTGCGACGATGATCGCGCCAGTGAGCGTGGCCAGATCGATCATCGCGCGCGGGCCCAGATGTTCCTGCGCATACCAGAGCACATCAGCCAGCACGAGCCGCCCCTCGGCATCGGTGTTGATCACCTCGATCATGTCGCCCTTCATGGAGCGCACGACATCGCCGGGGCGCTGCGCGCGCGCATCGGGCATGTTCTCGACCAGCCCCACAAGCCCCACGACATGCGCGCGCGCCCCCCGCTCGGCCAGCGTCTGCATCAGCCCGACCGTGACCGCAGCACCGCCCATGTCCATGGTCATCTCTTCCATGCCGCCGGCCGGTTTGAGCGAGATGCCGCCCGTGTCGAACATGACCCCTTTGCCGATCACCGCCAAAGGCGCGCCCGCCGCCCCCTTCCAGCGCATCACCGCCAGTTTCGAGGGGCTCTCCGAGCCTTGCCCGACCGCGAGCAATGCGCGCATCCCCAGCCGCTCGAGATCCTCTTCCTCGAGGATCTCGACCTCCAGCCCCAGCGCCTCCATCTCGCGGATCTGGTCAGCAAGGCTGGTGGTGGTCAGCACATTGGCCGGCGCATTGACGAGATCGCGCGTCAGATGCACGCCGCGCGCGCGCGCCAGCGCCCCACGGCAGGCGGCCATGGCCCCGTCGGTGGTCTTGAGCATGAGGGTGAGCGCGCCGAAGGCGGGCTTCGGGTCGGCCTTCTGCGCCTCGTACTGATAGGCGCGCAAGAGTGCGGCTTCCACAAGCGGCGCCGGGGGCAGGGTATCGGCACAGATCAGCGTCGGGCGCCTGTCCTGCGCGGCCCCGATGCGAACGCCCGCCTTGCGCAGCGCATGTGCGTCGAACTTGCGCGGCAGATGGATGATCTGCAGCGCCTCGGCGGCCATTCCCGATGGAAAGCTCATGTTCAGCCCATCGCCGGGCTTCGATTTGGCAAACCCCTCGCTTGCCAGCGCGCGCCTGACCGCGCCGCGCGTCAGGCGGTCGGCGCGCCGTGTCGCGCGCGGCAGCGGCGCGCCGGGCTCGGCAAAGATCACCACGCGGCCAGGATGGCTCGCGATCGCGTCAAGGTCGAAGGGCCGGAAGTCGGGGGGCGGCAGGGTGGGCATGGTTTCTCCGGGATGGCGTTTTTCGCCACCCTAGCCCCGGGCGCGGGGAATGGCCATGGCCCAGATGACGGCCGTCTGACGCTGGCCGCGAAGCAGCCCACCCATGGCGTTGGAAGATCAGAAGCGCAGGTTGAAATGCCGGGTCACACCGACTGTCGCGCTCAGCTGATCGCGATTGCCCTGCTCGACGATGGGCGAGGCGCCCGCATCACCGCGCAGCCGGTCGAAGCGGACGGCCCCGCTGACGCCCCAATCCTCGCTCAGCGCCTGGTAGGCGCCCAATTCCACCCCGAGCGATTGCACCCCGCCCGACGGCCGGTATTCGCCGAGCCCCGAGGCGGCGGCCTCAGCCTCGGTCACGCCGAAATAGGTGCGCATGAAGCGGCCACTGCCGAATTTCGCGCGCGGCCCGGCATGCAGGGTCAGGCTTTCGGTCGGGCGCAGGATCAGGTTGGCGCCGGCCTCGCCGGTAAAGGCGGAATGCCCGATCACCCCGTAGCGGATATCGGTATAGACCTGCCAGTGCTCGGTCGTGTAATGCAGGCCCACGCCCAGCTCGACCGCGTCATCGACATCCCGGAGCCCCGCGAGTTCATCCTCGCCCTTGCGCTGCGGAATGTAGCGAAACGCCCCGCGCACGCCGACGCCCTCGCTGAACACGTCGGGCGATTCGAGGCTGCCGAAGGAAATCCCGCCCAGCACCAAGCCACTGAACCCGAGCGCCCCCGACGGGCCCAGGCGGTGGCTGTCGGAGCCGAAATAGTCCGGCTGAACCGTCGCGCCGCCAGTGACGGAAAAGGAAAACGCACGGTCTTGCGCGGTCGCATGCACCGGGGCCAGCGCAAGCGCTGCCACGCAGGCAGGCGCGAGACGAGAGAAGGTCACTTGCATCAGGGTCACGTCGTCATCCTGTCCGAAATCCCGTGAAGGTTGACTGAGGGTTTCACATCTTGGTGCATAGTTAGTGCATTTCACCCCGGATTGCAGGCCAAAAACGACGCGTGCGCGCATTTCGGCATCGCGTTGCAGTTTCCGTGCGCACACGGCAGGATCGCGGCACGGGAATCCTGGAGGGGCTGCATGCAGTTCACAGTCGCCATCGACGGCCCGGCCGCGGCCGGGAAAGGCACGATCAGCCGCGCGGTCGCCGAGCGCTTCGGTTTCGCGCATCTCGATACCGGTCTACTCTATCGGGCCGTGGGCATGAAAGGGGGCGATCCGGTCGCTGCCGCGCGCGCGCTGTCCGAGGCCGATCTGGCGCGCCCGGATCTGCGCAGCCTCGAGGCGGGCGAGGCGGCGAGCACTGTGGCCGTGCTGCCCGAGGTGCGCGCGGCACTGCTGGAGTTCCAGCGCGCCTTTGCCCGGCGCGAGGGGGGCGCGGTGCTGGACGGGCGCGATATCGGCACTGTGATCTGCCCCGGCGCCGAGGTGAAACTGTTTGTCACGGCCTCGCCCGAGATCCGCGCGGAGCGGCGCTGGCGCGAGGCCGGCGCGGGGGAGTATGCCGACGTCCTCGCACAAGTGCGCGCGCGCGACGCGCGCGACATGGGCCGCGCGGACGCCCCCTTGCGCCCGGCCGAGGACGCAATCCCCCTCGACACGAGCGCGCTGAGCATCGAGGACGCGATCGCCGCGGCCGCACGGCTCGTGGCCGCGCGATTGCCGACGCGCTAGCCTGCGTCAGGCGGGGGGTGCCGAAGGGGAGGAAGCGCCCGCTCGGCCGTGGCCAAGGGGCCACACCTCGCGTGCGCTGCCCCTGCGATCCGCAGGGGCGGGCGCGTCATTTGCGGCGGCACGCGCGGGCCGATGCCGCGGTGCCGCATCGCGTCAATACCGCGGGATCTGCGTCTGCGCGCCGACTGCGGTCCCGACCGCAGCGCCACCAAGGATAGCCGCGGTCCGGCCCGAGCCGCCGCCGATCTGCGTGCCGACCGCCGCACCGGCAAGCCCGCCGGTTGCTGCGTTGATCTGCGGGTCATTGGTGCAGGCCGACACCACGATGACCGACGCCGCAAGCGCTGCGGCAACAGAATATCTCTTCATCTCAGGGATCCTTTCCATGTTGCAAGCCCGCGGGGCCTGTCGGAGGCCGACCGACCCGCCCGGGCGGATTGCCGCGACACTCCTAGGTTGCAGCCTGCTGCGCAAGGGCTTTTTGCGGGGCTGCGCGCACATCTGCGTTGGCGTGACGCGCGCACAACGCGCCCCCGGCCGAATCTGAAACCTTTTTTCAGTGGATGAAAAAAGGCCGCCCGCGCGACCTGTCCAGAACGCGGATCCTGAAATCATTTTTCATCAGGCGAAAAAATGCTCAGCGGCCGCGATAGGGCTCGACATATTGCAGCGCCATGTCCCAGGGGAAGAAGATCCAGGTATCCTGGCTGACCTCGGTGATGTAGCTGTCGACCATCGCGCGCCCCATCGGCTTGGCATAGACTGTCGCGAAATGGGCCTTGGGGAACATCCTGCGGACCAGTTCCAGCGTCTTGCCGGTGTCCACCAGATCGTCGATGATCAGCACGCCCTTGCCCTCATCGCCCATCAGATCGGCTTGAGGGGCCTTGAGGACCATCGCCTCGGCGCGGGTCTGGTGGTCGTAGGACTTCACCGAGATCGTGTCGACGACGCGGATATCAAGCTCGCGGCTGATGATCATCGCAGGCGCGAGCCCGCCGCGCGTGATCGCCACGACCGCGCGCCATTGCCCGCCATCCGGCCCCTGCTTGTCCAGCCGCCAGGCCAGCGCGCGGCTGTCGCGGTGGATCTGGTCCCAGCTGATATGGAAGCCCTTTTCGTGCGGCAGGCGGTCGGTCATCTAGTCACCCTTCTTGGACAATGGTTCAGGTTGCGGCCAGCTTCACGCCCAGCGCCCCGAGCATGCCCGCGAACACCCGGTCGATCAGGAGCTTCGAGCGCTGATAGGACGCGCGCGGGCCTGCAAGGCTGAAGACGCGGGCGACCGCGAGAGTGCAGACCAGCTCGTTGAGGAACACGCCGAGCAGCAGCAGCGCCACGAGCCAGAGTT
>SLKB01000076.1 GCA_007134805.1 Paracoccaceae bacterium | reverse complement strand
GCGAGAATAAGGCTCTCGATGCGGGCGTCAAAAACTGCAGCGCCGAAAGGTGTAAGTTTTAATTGACACTTCATCCTGTCCAAGTTTATCTTCACGGATATCGAAGGCACGAGGGGGGCCAATGACACGCGGGAATCAGCATACGCCGCTTTACACCGCAGCGCAGCGCGCTAAGCGCGATGCCTCGAAATGGACCCTGGTGCAGGGCATCCTCGCGCCTGTACAGTTCGTGATCTGCATCATCTCGGCGATCCTCGTGATCCGGTTCCTGATGACGGGTGAAGGCTACGGTCTCGCCACGGCCTCGGTCGTGGTCAAGACCCTGGCGCTCTATACGATCATGGTCACTGGCGCGATCTGGGAGAAGGAAGTTTTCGGACAATACCTTCTGGCGCCTGCGTTTTTCTGGGAAGATGTCGTGAGCTTCGGCGTGATTGCGCTGCACACGATCTATCTTGTGGCGCTCGCGGCCGGGTCGATGGGCGCAGAGTCGCTGATGTGGCTCGCGCTGCTCGCTTATGCTGCCTATGTCGTCAATGCCGCGCAATTCATCTGGAAACTACGGCAGGCCCGCCTGGGCGGCGCGCTTGTCTCTGACGAGGTGCCGGCATGAGCGCGAACCTGTCAGGCTGCCGTGACACGCCAGTTCTCAAGCAGCGTGGTCAGCGCGAGGTGTTCTGCGGGCTGACCGGAATCATCTGGCTGCATCGCAAGATGCAGGATGCGTTCTTTCTGGTCGTGGGCTCGCGCACCTGCGCGCATCTGCTGCAATCGGCGGCGGGTGTGATGATCTTCGCCGAGCCCCGCTTCGGCACTGCGATTCTCGAGGAAAAGGATCTCGCAGGCATGGCTGATGCCAATACCGAGCTTGACCGCGAGGTGGCGCGCCTGCTCGCGCGCCGCCCGGATATCAAGCAATTGTTCCTCGTGGGGTCCTGCCCGTCCGAGGTGATCAAGCTCGACCTCGCGCGCGCGGCCGAACGGTTGAGCGAGATCCATGGCCCGGCGGTGCGGGTGCTGAATTTCTCCGGCTCGGGCATCGAGACGACGTTCACCCAGGGCGAGGATGCCTGCCTTGCGGCGCAGGTCCCTGCCCTGTCCGAAAGCGATGCGCGGCAGCTTCTGCTGGTGGGCGCGTTGCCCGATGTCGTCGAGGACCAGGCGCTCGATCTTCTGTCGCGGCTCGGGGTGGAACCGGTTCGCTGTCTGCCGGCCCGCCGCGCCGAGGATGCGGCCTCGATCGGCCCGAACACAGTATTCGCCCTGACCCAGCCCTTTCTGGGCGACACGCATGCTGCGCTCGTCAAGCGCGGTGCCCGGCCGATCTCGGCACCCTTTCCCTTCGGGGCCGAGGGCACGACGCTCTGGCTCAAGGCAGTGGCGGCAGAGTTCGGCATCCCGGCTGCGCATGTAGATGCGGTCACCGCCGCACCGCGCGCCCGCGCCGAGAAGGCCATCGCCGCCGCGGCCCGGACGCTCCGGGGCAAGCGGATCTTCTTCATGCCCGACAGCCAGCTTGAAATCCCGCTCGCGCGCTTCCTGGCCCGCGAATGCGGCATGATCCCGGTCGAAATCGGCACGCCCTACCTGCATGCCGACCTGCACGGGCCCGAGCTGGATCTGATCGCCCAAGGCCCGGTGATTTCCGAGGGCCAGGATGTCGATCTTCAGCTGGATCGCGTGCGCGCGGCGCGGCCGGACCTGACAGTCTGCGGCCTGGGTCTTGCGAACCCGCTCGAGGCCGAGGGGCTTGTGACCAAATGGGCCATCGAACTCGTCTTCACGCCTGTGCATTTCTACGAGCAGGCCGGCGATCTGGCCGCGCTCTTTGCCCGCCCGCTGCGCCGGCGCGCGCTGATCGGCGCGCAGCATCCCAACCGCCTGGAGGCCGCGGAATGACCCGGTCCCTCGCAACGAAAGTCCGCCCATGAAGCTTGCCGTCTGGACATATGAGGGCCCGCCCCATGTCGGCGCGATGCGCGTCGCCACGGCCATGCAGGGCCTGCACATGGTGCTGCACGCGCCGCAGGGCGATACCTATGCCGATCTGCTGTTCACCATGATCGAGCGGCGCAACCATCGCCCGCCGGTCAGCTACACGACCTTCCAGGCGCGCGATCTGGGCGCGGATACGGCCGGGCTCTTCAAGACCGCCTGCGCCGACGCGCATGCGCGCTTTGCGCCGCAAGCGATCCTTGTCGCAGCCTCATGCACGGCCGAGCTGATCCAGGACGATCCCGGTGGCCTGGCCGAGACGATGGGCCTGCCGGTCCCCGTCATCCCGCTGGAACTCCCAAGCTATCAGCGCAAGGAAAATTTCGGCGCGGATGAGGCATTCCTGCAGATCTGCCGCACGCTCGCGCGTCCGGTCGCGCGCAGTGCGCGTATAAGCTGCAACATCCTGGGCCCGACGGCCCTTGGCTTTCGCCACCGCGACGATCTTGCCGAGATCACGGCCCTGCTCGAGGAACTCGGCATCGAGGTCAATCTCGCCGCCCCGATGGGCGCACGCCCCGCTGATATTGCCCGGCTGGGGGCTGCACATTTCAATGTGCTGCTCTACCCCGAGAGCGCGGAATCCGCGGCCCGCTGGCTGGAGCGTGAATTCGACCAGCCCTACACCAAAACCATCCCCATCGGCGCCCGCGCCACCCGCGCTTTCATCGAAGAGTTGCGCAGCCTCTCGGGCAGCACGGAAGCAGTGGATGAGTCGCGCCTGCGTCAGCCGTGGTGGGCCGCCTCTGTGGACAGCACCTATCTGACCGGAAAGCGCGTATTTCTCTTCGGCGATGGCACACATGTCATGGCTGCTGCCAAAGTCGCGCGCGACGAGATGGGCTTCGAGGTCTGCGGCATGGGATGCTACAACCGCGAACAGGCCCGCCCGCTGCGCGCATTGGCAAAGGAATTCGGGCTGGAAGCGCTGATCACCGATGATTACCTCGAAGTCGAACAGGCTATCGAAGCGGCCGCGCCCGAAATGATCCTCGGCACCCAGATGGAACGCCATATCGGCAAGCGTCTGGGCATACCCTGCGCCGTGATCTCGGCGCCTGTGCATGTGCAGGACTTCCCCGCGCGCTATTCCCCGCAGATGGGGTTCGAGGGCGCGAACGTGCTGTTCGATACCTGGGTGCACCCACTGGTGATGGGGCTCGAGGAACACCTGCTGCACATGTTCCGCGACGATTTCGAATTCCACGACGAGGCCGGCCCCTCGCATCACGGCGCCAAGGCACAACTGCAGGACGCGGGCGCCCCCGCCGCGCATGCGGCCGCGGCTGAAGGGGGCTCGATGCCCCCGCCAGCCGCCCCCCAGGCAACACCACCTCTGCCCGACAGCATCATCTGGCTGTCCTGTGCTGAACGCGAATTGAAGAAGATCCCCTTCTTCGTGCGCGGCAAGGCCCGTCGCAACACCGAAAAATTCGCCCTCGATCAGGGCCTCTGCGAAATATCGGTCGACACGCTCTACGAGGCAAAGGCGCATTATGCTCGATAGTCGGCATATCCAACCGAAGCCTTACCGCTTCGTGATCGTCACGCTCGATTCGCATGCCGCGGGACCCGCTGAACGTGTCCTGCCGCGCCTGCGCGCCGATTTTCCGGGGCTCGAAGTCTCGATCCATGCCGCCGCTGAATGGGCTGAAAACCCCGTGGCCCTCGCCGAGGCCAAGGCCGCCATCAATGCCGCTGATATCGTGGTCGCAAACCTTCTCTTCATCGAGGAACATGTCACCGCCTGCCTGCCCGAGTTGCAGGTCGCGCGCGCGCGCGCCGATGCCTTTGTCGGTGTGATCGCCGATCCGCAGATCGTCAAGCTCACGAAAATGGGCGATCTCGACATGGCCAAGCCGGCAAGCGGCATCGCCAGGATCATGAAGAAGCTGCGCGGGGGCGGGGACAAGTCCAAGCCGGCCTCGGGCGCGAAGCAGATGTCGCTGCTGCGGCGGCTTCCCAAGATCCTGCGGTTCATCCCCGGCAAGGCGCAGGATCTGCGCGCGTGGTTCCTGTCGATGCAATACTGGCTCGGCGGGTCAGATGACAATATCGAGGCGATGCTGCGCTTCCTGATCGCGCGCTATTCGAACCGCGCCGACTGGGCAGAGGTCACTGCGGCTGCCCCCATCGACTACCCCGATGTCGGGCTCTACCATCCTGACCTGCCCCAGCGCATGACGACCGATGCAAGCTGCCTTCCCCGCCCCGAGGGCGCGCACGGGACAGTCGGGCTTCTGCTGATGCGCTCCTATATCCTCGCGGCTGACACGGCGCATTATGATGCCGTGATCCGCGCGTTCGAGGCCAAGGGGCTTGCCGTGGTGCCTGCCTTTGCAAGCGGGCTCGACGGGCGTCCGGCGATCGAGGAATTCCACACAGGCCGCATTGACGCGCTCGTCTCGCTCACGGGTTTCAGCCTTGTAGGGGGGCCGGCCTATAACGACAGCCCCGCCGCGGTCGAGGTGCTCAAATCCCTCAACGTGCCCTATATGGTTGCGCATCCGTTGGAGTTTCAGACACTTGGTACTTGGGCGGGCTCGGGTGGCGGGCTCGGCCCGGTCGAGACCACGATGCTGATCGCCCTGCCCGAGATTGACGGTGCAGCCTGCCCCACCGTCTTCGCAGGACGCCACGGGGTCGACGGCTGCGCGGGCTGCCCCGATGGCTGCGCCGCGCTGGTCGGGGTCAATGCCAAGGCCATGGCACCCTGCCCCGAACGCATCGCAGCACTGGCCGACAAGACCGCGCGCATGGTCCGGCTGCGGCGTAGCGCGCGCGACTCCCGCAAGCTTGCGATCGTGCTCTATGGCTTTCCGCCCAATGCCGGTGCCGTCGGCACGGCCGCGTATCTCTCGGTATTCGAGAGCCTGTTCAACACACTGCACGCGCTCAAGGCCGAGGGGTATGACCTCACCCCGCCGGAGAGTGTCGCAGACCTGCGCGCCATGGTGCTCGAGGGCAATGCCGCGCAATTCGGCCAGCCTGCAAATGTCGCAGCTCATGTCAGCGCCGACCGCCTGGTGACGAGCACGCCCTGGCTTTCCGAGATCGAGGCAGTCTGGGGCCCGGCGCCGGGGCGCGTGCAATCGGATGGGCGTGGCGTCTTCGTGCTGGGCGCGCAGTTCGGCAATGTCTTTGTCGGCGTCCAGCCCACCTTCGGCTACGAGGGCGATCCGATGCGGCTCCTGTTCGAGAAGGGCTTCGCGCCCACCCATGCGTTCAGCGCCTTCTACCGCTATCTGCGCGACGAGTTCGACGCCGATGCCATTTTGCATTTCGGCATGCACGGGGCGCTCGAATTCATGCCCGGCAAGCAGGCCGGTGTCGGGCGCGCCTGCTGGCCGGACCGGCTGATCGGCAATCTTCCGAATATCTATCTTTATGCGGCCAACAACCCGTCCGAGGCGAGCCTTGCGAAGCGCCGCTCGAACGCGGTGACGATCACGCACCTGACCCCGCCCGTGGCTGCAGCGGGCCTCTATCGTGGCCTGCAGGATCTCAAGGACTCGCTGCAGCGCTGGCGCCGGAGCGACGCGGGCGCCCAGGCCGAGCTTGCGCCCCTCATCGCCGAGCAAGCGGCGAGCCTCGATCTCGATGGCCCGCCCGAGGCGCTGTGGCTGCGGGTGCTCGAGGTCGAGGACGCGCTGATTCCCGAGGGCTTGCACATCATGGGCCGCCCGATGGATGCGGCCGCCCGCGCGCATCTGCTGGCCCATGTCGATGTCGATGACGCAACCCGCGCGCGGATGGACGCAGCGCTGCGGGGCGATGCGGAAATGCGCGGGCTCCTGCGCGCGCTCAATGCCGAATATATCGCGCCAGTGCCTGGCGGCGATCTGATCCGCGCCCCCGAGATCCTGCCGACAGGGCGCAACATTCACGCCTTCGATCCCTTCCGCATGCCCACCGAATTCGCGCTGCGCGACGGCGCGGTCCAGGCGCAGAAGCTGATCGAAGCGCACCCCACCCTGCCGCGCAGCGTAGCGATGGTGCTCTGGGGGTCGGACAACATCAAATCCGATGGCGGCCCGATCGCGCAGGCGCTGGCGCTCATGGGCGCGCGGCCGCGCTTCGACGCCTATGGCCGGCTCTCGGGCGCGGACCTGATCCCGCTGTCGGAACTCGCGCGCCCGCGCATCGATGTGGTGATGACGCTTTCGGGCATCTTCCGCGACCTGCTGCCCTTGCAGACGCGCCTTCTGGCCGAGGCCGCGCTGAAAGCCGCGCAGGCCGATGAGCCCGAGGCGCAGAATTTCATCCGCGCCCATACGCTGGCCACAATGCGCGAGTTGGGCGTCGATCTGGAGACTGCCGCCTTGCGCGTCTTCTCGAATGCCGAGGGCGCCTATGGATCGAACGTCAACCAGCTTGTCGACAGTTCGGCCTTCGGTGATGAGGATGAGCTTGCCGACGCCTATCAGGCGCGCAAGGGCTTTGCCTATGGTGTCGGCGGTAAGCCGGTGGCGCAGCCGGAACTACTGAAAGCCACGCTTAAAACAGTCGATTGCGCCTATCAGAACCTCGAATCGATCGAGCTGGGCGTCACCACGGTCGATCATTATTTCGACACGCTGGGCGGGATCGCGCGTGCGGTCAAACGCGCGCGCGGCGGTATGGCGACACCCGTCTATATCG
Source organism: Paracoccaceae bacterium (assembly GCA_007134805.1). Classification (GTDB taxonomy): domain Bacteria; phylum Pseudomonadota; class Alphaproteobacteria; order Rhodobacterales; family Rhodobacteraceae; genus Roseinatronobacter. Next base: position 307 of record SLKB01000076.1, on the reverse strand, counting down.
GAGATCAGACGCGCGGTGGTGGCAAGGTCCGGTCGCTCCGCGACCAGATCGCGCTCGAGACCCGTTCGCGCGCACTCAACCCCAAATTTTACGAGGCGCTGCTTGCACATAACTCCGAAGGCGTCCGCCAGATTGAGGCGCAAGTGACCAACACGCTCGGCTGGTCGGCCACCACCGGAACAGTCGAGCCCTGGGTCTACCAGCGCCTGTCGGAAACCTTCGTGCTCGATGCCGAGATGCGCCGCAGGCTCGCCGAGTTGAACCCGCAAGCCTCTGCCCGCCTTGCCGGGCGGCTCCTCGAGGCATC
>SLKB01000319.1 GCA_007134805.1 Paracoccaceae bacterium | reverse complement strand
ATGGAGGCGAGCTTCCAGACCTTTGGCGACACTCTCCCAGAGAGTGCTGGCCCCCTGAGCAGCGTGCCGCGCGAGGCGCTTCTGGCCGGACTGGCGGTTCGTCGCCCGGCCTTCTCACGCTCCGGGTTCTATGTGGATGCCACGGGCACAGTGCTCACCACGACGAGCACAGTCGCGCAATGCGGGCGGATCACGATCGACGAGGCCTACAACGCGCGGGTGATCGCGCGGGATGAAGCGATCGGTCTGGCACTGCTGGAGCCCGAGACCCCCCTTGTGCCCATGGCCTTCGCCCAGTTTCAGGATAGCGCAACCACGCTCTCGCTCGGCTCGGAGATTACCATTGCAGGGTTTTCATTCGAGGATGTCATGACGCGCCCCGTACTGACCTTTGGCCGGGTCGATGATCATCAGGGGCTCGAGGGTGAGCCAGAGAAGCTGCGGCTTACGGCCTCGGTCAGCCATGGCGACTTCGGCGGGCCAGTGTTCGGGCCCAATGGCGCCGTGATCGGGCTCTTGTCCGGTCAGCCGCAGTCTGATCAGCGGCAATTGCCGGTCGAAGTGAATTTTGCAGTCAATTCTGCGGCGATACGGGAGTTTCTGAACCGCCACGATGTGCCGAACGCGACGCTGCGGGAAGATGTGCATATCGGGCCTGAACAGATCACTCGGGTCGCTGGCGATCTGACTGTGCTGGTGTCGTGCTGGAACTGAGGGTCGGGAAAATCCGGGCGCCGCATTCAGTCCGGACGCGCATAATGGCGCGTGAAATTCGACAGGATCCGGCCTGAGAGATCGGTGCTTATATCGGCGCAGGCCGCGAGCAGCCGATCGGCTTCATCAGGGTGGAAATAGCCCTTGTCACGGTAGACCCGGATGCGCAGCGCGAAACTCTTTCCGTCGGCTTCCGGGTGGAACTGGGTGGCATAGGCGTGGCCAACGCGCAGCATCTGGATCGGGCAGCGCGTACCCTCCAGCAGATGCACGGCGCCCGGGGGAAGCGCATCGAGCGCTTCCTTGTGGCCCACCAACGCCGTGAACTGCTCCGGCAGCCCATCCAGAAGCGGATCGCCCGCGCTCTCGGGGCGCCGGGTGCACGTGATCGGGCCGATCGGCTCGCCATGCCAGTCCTTGGACACTGGCGCACCAAGATGCTTGCCGAGGATCCCGATCCCATAGCAGCACCCGAGGAAGGGCACGTTCTCGGCGATGATCCGGGGCATCAGCCCAAGGATCTGCGCCTCGATCCGCGCTTCAAGCGGGGTCTTCTGGTCTGGCGGGTCGCTGACACAGCCTGGCCCGCCCCCGACGATGACCCCCGAAATCGCGCCCAGATCGATCTCGGCCGACAGATCCTCCTGATCCAGACGGATCCGGCGCACCTGTTCACGGCTCAGTTCGGCGCGGCGCACAAGGCTTTCGAATTCTTCGTCGGCGGCCTCGGTCTCCGGGCGAAGCTGCATGATGACGAATGGTTTGATTGTCATGAAATTTCGCCCCTCACCGGTCACCCGCGCCAGAATCGCGGCAGAAATAGAACCAGGACAGCCAGCATCTCGAGCCGGCCCAGATACATGCCCCCGATCATCAGCCATTTCGCAACCAGCGGAAAGCCATCCACCGCGCCAGTCTCGCCCACGCCTGGACCGAAGACCGGGCCGACATTGCAGATCGCTGTCCATGCGGCAGTGATCGCAGTGCGCTGCTCGAGGCCCGCAAGCGACAGGGCGACCGCGAGCAGTAGAAAACTGGCGATGAAGACCGTGAACATCACGATCACCGAGGCGACCACATCATCCGAGAGCCGCTTGCCCCCCAGCCGCAGCGGGGTGACTTCATGCGGGCGGCGCAAACGCTGCATCTGCATGCGCAGCGCCTCGAACAGAACCAGAAACCGAAAGATCTTGAGCGCGCAGCCGGTCGAAGCCGTGCAGGCCCCGATGAAGCCCACAAGCACCACGACCAGAAGCGGAAAATCCCCCCAGGCCGAAACGTCATCGCTGCCATAGCCCGTCCCGGTGAAAAGGGTGATGACATTGAAGATCGTCCCGCGCAGGATATCGAGGAAGGGCACATCGCTTGTCAGCATCCGATAAAGGATGACGGCGCCCACGGCATATGCGGCCCATCGCAGAAAGGCGCGCACCTGGACATCGCGCCAGAAGGGCGCGACGGAGCCACCCAGAATCTGGATGTAGCGGATGAAGGGCAATCCGGCGAGCACCATGAAAAGCGCGGCGACATATTCGAGCGGGCCTGTGAATTTGGCGAAGGACTCGTCGCTCGTTGAAAAGCCACCTGTAGCGATCGTCGTCATGGCGTGATTGACAGCATCGAAACCGGACATGCCGAAGGCCATGTAGGCGATGGTCGCCGCCAGAGTGAGCGCCAGATATACCTGCAGAAGCGCTGCCGAAATATCGTAGATCCGCGGCATGACCTTGCCCATGGTGTCAAAAGCCTCGGACTGGAAATGCTGCATGCCCCCCACGCGAAGCACCGGCAGGAACACGAGCGCCACGACGATGATCCCGAGCCCGCCGAGCCATTGCAGCATCGAGCGCCACACCAGAACCCCCGGGGGCAAGTCGTCAAGGCCCGTGAAGACAGTCGTGCCGGTTGTCGTCATGCCCGACATCGCCTCGAAAAAGGCGTGGGTGATGTCCGCGCCGGGCGCGCCCATGATGAAGGGAAGCGCGCCAAGGGCAGGCAGGATCGCCCAGAGGCTGGTCGTGAGCAGGAAGGACTGCCGCCGCCCAAGCCCGTGTTCCAGCCCGTTGCGTGTTGCCAACGCCCCGATCCCGCCGATCAGGCAGGTGATGAAACTTGCGCGTAGAAACGCACTGGCATTGGCTTCATCAGCCTGCCAGTCGACCGCTGCCGGAACCAGCATCAACAGCCCCAGCGTAAGGGCGAGTAGGCCGACCAGATGAACTACCGGGCGAATGTCGAGCATTTGGAAAAGCCATCGCCCGGCGGCCTGCGGCTGTCAAGCGACATGCTGCGTGAGATGGCATTCCGGAAGACAGCGTGCGACCTCTGCCGCGCTGAAGAGGGCGGTGCCTTCTGTCATGACAGCGGCAGCAGCAGCGGCGGTGCCCAGGGTCAGGGCCTCTCCCAGATCCTGATCGCGCGCCAGCGCATGGGCGAATGCGCCCGTGAAACTGTCGCCTGCGCCGACCTTGCTCGCCACGCGCACGTTCGGAGGCTGACAATGCAGCCGCGCGTCGCGGCTCGCAAGCACCGAGCCCCCGGCACCGAGCGCGAGGCACACGATGTCCGCCACGCCACGTGCGACTAGTTGCTGCGCGAACTCGAGGCTGTCCGCAACCGTGCCAGCGCGATCCGAGGCGCGCGCGGACGCCTCGCTCTGATCGAGGCGCAGCATCAGGGGTCGCGCCTTAGGGTCGGGCTGTTCGAGGAGAAGATCAAGCGCTGCCCCTGAGGTATCGACGATCAGACGTCCCTGCCCCAGCGCGTGCGCCAACGCCTGCGGAAATCCGGCGGAGACGCCAGGAGGTTGTGAGCCCGAGAGGATCACAAGGTGCTCAGCGCAGGCTATGATATCCGCGCGCGCGCGGATTTCCTGATCCTTGGGCCAGTCGGCTCCGGGCAGTTGCAGACGGTACTGCGCTCCCGCCTGATCCGTGATTGCCCAGCTCTGCCGCGTTTCACCGGGTGCAGCGAAACTCTGCACTACGAGCCCGGCGTCGCGCATGAGACCCAGATGCTGCGCGCCGGTGGCGCCCCCATGGGCGACCCAGGCGCGCACGGTACCGCCCAGTTCCTTGATCGCCCGCGCCACGTTCACACCACCGCCACCCGGCTCGAGCACGGGGTTGGTGAGGCGCAGCTTGGGCCCCGCGACCATCTCGTCAACCCGCGCCGACAGATCCAGCGCGGGGTTGAGGGTCACAGTCAGTATCGGAGCCTGCTCTGGCATGAACACAGTCTAGCCGATCAGGTGGAGGGCGCAAACTCAGCCGACATGGAAGAGCGTACTGAAGAGCTTCGGATCGAGCGAGGCCGCCTCGAAACTGGGGCCGCGGGTCAGGACGCTGACAGCGTCATGGCTGTGCAGGCTTTCCTGATGGCTGGCCACAACCCGGAAGTCGCCGATCCGCGGGTCTGCTTCAAGCTGCGCGCAGAAGCTGCGGGCGGCATCTTCGACAAAGATAGGGTTCGCGGCGTTCAGCTCGGCAAAAGCCTGTTCATCCTCGCGCTTTACCATCACCTGGGTTTCGGTCGGTACTGCCTCACGGCACAGGTCGATCAGGTCCTCGAACCAAAGGCGCTGCCCTTCCATAACCTCGACCGAGAGCCGCGCGACCGAACGCTGGGAATGTGGCGTCGCGAGTTGCCCCCGTGTCGCCCGCGCATGCTCGCTCAACTCGAGCGAGCAGGGGCAGGTGGACGAATAGACATAGTCGAGATGCAGGAACATCTGCCGGGTTCCGGCCCGGTCGACCAATTCCAGCGCGATGTCGTAATACTGATATCCTTCCAGCCCCGACCGCAGGCTGCGAACCTTCATCGGGAAAGAAAACCGCATCATGATCCGGGCGTCGAAACTTTCGAGATCCGCCTTGTAGTCATCAAGCGCTGCACGGATCACATCGATACTGAAGGTCCGCTCGGCATGCGTGTAGAAGCTGCGCATGATCCGGGACATGTTGATGCCCTTCTTTTCGGCCTCAAGGCTGACAGTTCCCGTCACCGAGGTCTCGAGCGTCAGATCGCCATTGTCACGCGTATGGTAGCGGATCGGCAGGCGGAAATTCGAGATCCCGACATGCTGGATCGCCGCGCGCGCGCCGACAATGAGGCTTGCGGGGCCATTCTGAAGATCAGGCAGGCCTGCCTTGTAGTTGTCATCAACGCGGAACTCGGTCGGATAGGCGCGGGCGAGGTCAGGATATGCAGCCGATGGCAAGAGCCCTGTCACGGACGCTTCCAGCATGGCCCGGTCCGCCTCGCTGGCCGTGCCGGTGTAACGGCGCAGCAGGTCCAGTGCAGCTTCGGCGTCTTCCCGAGAAATCTTTTCATCGAGGCTGGAGACGTGAACATTCATTGTGGGACTTCCTTCCTGTCTGCCCTCAAACGAGATAGGCAGTAGTTTGTGCTTTTCCACAGATATACGTGCAGCGTCCGGGATCAGATCACGTCGAGCGCCGCCTGCAGATCCGAGAGTAGGTCGGCGGCGTCTTCAAGCCCGACGGACATCCGGATCAGGCCCGGTGTGATCCCAAGAAGGCGCTTCTGATCCTCGGGCAGGCGCTGATGCGTTGTTGTCGCTGGATGGGTAACAATACTGCGCGCATCGCCAAGATTGTTCGATATTATGATCATTTGTAGTGCATTCAGAAAGCCGAAGGCCGCAGATTTGCCACCCGCCAGTTCAAAGGCCAGCATTGTGCCAAAGCCTGTCATCTGCGCAGACGCGATCTGGTGCTGCGGGTGCGTGGGCAGGCCCGGGTACAGGACGCGCGACAATTTCGGATTGCTCTGCAGGGCGTCGGCAATCCGCTGCGCGCTCTCGGCTTGGGCGCGCACCCGCAGATCGAGCGTGGTCAGCCCGTTGAGCATGACCCACGCATTGAACGGGCTGAGCGCGCCACCAGTGTGTTTCATATAAGGCTCGAGCGTGCCGCGAATGAACGCGCGCGTGCCGCAGATGACACCGCCAAGCGCGCGGCCCTGCCCATCGATATGCTTGGTTGCAGAATAGATCACGACATCCGCGCCGAGCGCCACTGCGCGACTGAATATCGGGGTCGCGAAGACATTGTCGACCACGACAAGCGCCCCGGCGGCATGCGCAAGCCCTGCCACGGCCTGCAGGTCAATCACTTCAAGCGTCGGGTTAGAGATGCTCTCAAGAAATACGGCCTTCGTGCCAGGGCGCAACGCGGCGCGCCATTGATCGAGATCGGTCCCATCGACGAAGGTCACTTCGACCCCGTAGCGTCTCAAGACCTCGTCCAGGATGTAATGGCACGATCCGAACAACGCACGCGCCGAGACGACATGATCGCCGGCGCGCAACATCGACATAAGTGCTCCCGCGACCGCCGCCATGCCCGACGCCGTGGCAAAGGCATCCTCGGTCCCCTCAAGGGCCGCAATCCGGTCCTCGAACATCGCGACAGTGGGGTTGCCATAGCGGGCATAGATGAACTCATCCGGGCCCGCTGCCTCGAAGCGCGCCTCGGCCGATTCTGCGTCCGGGTAGACGAAGCCCTGCGTGAGGTAGATCGCTTCGGCAACCTCGCCGAACTGGCTGCGTCGTGCGCCGTGATGCACTAGTCTTGTCCGTCTTGCCCAGTCCTGCGTCATTTTGCCTGCCCCGGCCGATCAATCAAAAACCCCCGGACAAGATGGCCGGGGGTGTTTCCCTAACCTCTTTAGCGGCATGTTTAACGTGGCCCGCAATCCGGTAACAAAGCACCACAGGATCGCCGGATAGGGCTTTTGCAGGATCGGGTCAATGGGCGCAGAAGGCTCAGGCCACGTTCTCCAGCGCGACGCGCGGCTGAACCCCCAGTGCATGACACACATCGCGCGTGAGCGTCGGACGGTTGAGCGTGTAGAAATGCAGATCCTCCACCCCTTCGCGCACCAACCGGTCACAGAGTTCGGTACACAGCGCCGTCGCCAGCAGATCCTCGCGCCCGTCGCGCGCGGCCTTGATGAAGGCGTCATCTAGCCAGGCGGGAATATGCGCCCCGCAGGCTTTCGCGAATTTCCGGATCCCGCTCCAGTTCTCGATCGGGATGATACCGGGAATGATCTGCCCGCTGATGCCGGCGCGGACGCATGCGTCGCGGAAGCGCAGAAAGGTTTCCGGCTCGAAGAAGAATTGCGTGATCGCACTGTCCGCACCGGCTTCGAACTTGCGCTTGAGCCAGCGGATATCGGCGGAGGGGTCAGCCGCGTCCGGGTGCGGCTCCGGGTAGGCGCCGACACGCAGGGTAAACTTT
>SLKB01000253.1 GCA_007134805.1 Paracoccaceae bacterium | reverse complement strand
GGCAAGCTTCGGACGCATCCTAGACCAGCTCGAAGATTTCGTAATCGATATGCCGATCGGCGACGCCCAGATCAGCGAGTTCTGCGCGCAGCGTCCCCAGCATGGGCCCCGGGCCGCACAGTAAATGCGGCCAGCCGCGCGTGTCGGCGGGCAGATGCGAGATCAGCACCTCGCGGTCGATGAAACCGGTCGGCCCCTCCCAGCCTTTCTGCGCGTCCTGGAGGACGTGGATCACGGTCAGATCTAGGTCGCGCTTCATCGCCTCGAGCTCGTCGCGAAAGCTGGCCTCTTCCCAGTTGGGGCTACCATAGATCAGGATGATCGGGCGGCGGTCGCCACGCGCCTGCAGCGCATGCAGATTCGACAGGATCGGCGTGATCCCGACCCCGCCCGCGATCATCACGAAACCCTCTGCATCGTGCATCCGGTCGATCGAGAAGGCCCCATACGGCCCGTCCACGTAAGCGCGCGCGCCAATCTCGGTCTTGGTTAGGGCACTGGAATGATCACCAAGCGGCTTGATCGAGAAGGCGAGTTCCGGCCCCTTTTCCGGCGCGGTCGAGATGGTGAAGGGATGCTCGATCAGCGAATAGGGGCTGCGCGCGACCTTGAGCCAGGCAAACTGGCCAGGCTTCCAGCGCTTGAGCGCCGCACCTTCTGGCGCAAGCTGCAAGGTATGCACGCCCCCCCGTTCTTCCGTATTCGCCACCACGCGCCATGAATTGCGCGATAGCCACCAGGGGCGGATGACATGCGTGTGCAGGAGAACCGCCACAAAGCCCAGGGTCACCCCAAGCCAGAGAGTGCGTTTTGCGGCCGTGTCGGTCAAATTGCCAACGCCCAGGATATGCGCGATGCCCGCGAGCATTGCCGTGATCGCGAGCACCAGATGCAGGCTACGCCACCATTCGTGCCGCAGATTCAGGCGTTTGCGAAACTCCGAGGTCATGATCAGCCCGAGAAAGCAGGCAAGCGAGACGCGTCCGGCAGTGAGTTCCCAGCGCGCCTCGAACGGGTTAAGTACGCCCAGCGCAGGCTGATAGAATACATAGAGCAGCGCGAAATGCCCGAGCATCAGGATCACCGCACCCCAGCTCAGGTAGCGATGCGCAAGGTAGACGATATCAGCGCCGAACGGATGCGTGATCCAGCGAAGCCGCCCGGTCATCGCAAATTGCAACGCGGCAAGCCCTAGCGCGCCAAAGCCCAGACCCATCGAGAAATCCCAGATCGGCCCGCCAGATACAGGCCGTGTCCCCAGAGCCAGCACCAGAAAGGGCGCCGCGATAGCACCGAGACCCAGCGCCAGGATGGCGCCCGCATGCACCAGAACGGGGATCGGCTTGTCATGGAGGCGTGGGCGCACCTTGGCGCGGCGAAGATCCGTGTCGGTCGAGGAGGTCATGAATGCTCAACACGCCCACGCGCCCCGGGTTCCGCCGCCTGCTCGTTTGCGACAGGGGTCTCGGCGGCAGAGATGCCGATACGATAGTCAAACACCAGCTTGCCCCCGTGCCAACCCGTGACAAATGTCAAGGCGCCCGCAACCAGCGACATGAGCAACCCGAGCGGGAGGACAGCCGCCTCGTAATCGCTGATGCGCCAGCCCCAGTTGGCGCCCAAGATCGACAGGAGCATCACGGCGAGAATGAAATGCGTCCAGCTTGCAGAGCGGTTGCGGATACCCTGAACGATCAGCAATTCGATCGTGCCCGTGACGCCCGCAATCACGCCCATCAGGAAGGCCCCGAAAGCAGCCCAGCCCGCAACGCGCGCCCAGAACGCATCGCCAGTCCACCAATAGAGCAGATCCGCCCCCAGGACCGACATCGTCAGGGCGATCGGAAAAGCCACGAGCATGGCGTGCAAGGGATGGCCGGCAATCGCGATGCGGGACTCCTTGTCCTGCAGCGCGCGGTTCTCTTCAACGGGGTCGATCAAGTCCTGCGATTGCTTGTTCATCTCTGATGTCCTTTCCTGCATGCGCTGCGTTCGGCCGCATCAGTGCGGCTCCTCGACGAGCCTCAATCGCATTTCCCATCCGTGGAGCCCGGCGTCCTCGACGGGTCCGCTTTCCAGATCGGCATGGATCTGAAGCGCAAAGGCCGTCATGAGCTCCTGGCCCAGCCCGCTCGCGGCGGACTCCTGTGGAACATCGGACAAGCTGTTCCAGACCCGCAATTCGGCAAATCCACCCTCGGAGCTGAAGCTGACCTTGAGTTGCGGCGGAGCGTCCGGGTGAGGGGGCGCCACATGCTTGAGCGCGTTGCTCAACGCTTCGGCGAAAAGCAACGTCGCAGGGATGATCCGGTCGGGCATCAGGCCCACATTCTGCAGATCGGTCGTGACCTCGAGATCGGGGAATTCCGCCTGCGCCATGCTCATCGTTTCGACGAGGATACTTTGGATGAATTCTGTCGCATTCGTGTTTGTCGCCCGCCCCTGCTCGTAGAGGGTGCGATGGATCGAGGCGAGCGAGCGCACCCTCCCCTGCACGCTTTGCACGATGGCACGCGCCTCGGGGTCGTGCAGACGCCGCATCTGCAGGTTGAGGATCGAGGCGATCAGCTGCAGGTTATTCTTGACCCTGTGGTGCACCTCCTTGAGCAGCAGGGATTTCTCGCGCAAGGCATCTTCGCGCTCGGCCTCATCGCGGCGGATGAGGCGCGCCATCTTGGTGAAGGTCGAGTCGATCTCGCGCAACTCTCCGGGGGCCTCGTCGGGAAGACGGGCAAGATTATCCCGGTTGCCCAGCGCGAATCTGCGCAGCTTCGTGTTGAGCAGGCGCAGGTGTCGCACCACCATATGGTTGACCGCCAGCATCACCACAGCCACCGACGCGGCCCACATCAGGACCGGGAAGGCAATCCGCGCGACGTTAAACCCGGGCACGTCGTCCAGATAATCCGCGTTCCAGCTACCCAGTACATACAGCGTGCCGGGCGCCAGCTCTGCCAGCGCATAGGCCCGCTCCGTCCCGTTCGCGGCAAGCGCGCTGAACACCGAATCGCCCGATTGCACGAAGCCCTGCAGCGTCTCACTTGCCGGCAGAAGCTCTGCCGAGGGATCCTCGGTATTGGCGAGCGTCTCACCATTGTGATTGACCAGATATGAAATGCTCGGTGCGTGATCATCGCTGCGTTCCGTCGCAATCAGATCAAGCGTCTGCCGCGCGATCGAGATCACCAGATATCCAGACACTGACCCATTCTCGAACACGGGCATGTTGGCCAGCACCACTGGCTGCTCCGTCACGGAACCCGAAGGTTTCAGCGTGAAGCTGCTGCGCGGCTCAGCCAACGCATGCTCGAAATTCTCATCGGCAGCAATATTCAGTCCAGTGCTTTCTGAGGCGCAGGGCACCACACCCTCCGCATCGATAAAGCCCACGAAGGCAAAGAACCGGGACTGGCTTATGAACCTGGCCAGATGCTCTGAACACGCGTCGGGATCGTCCAGCCGCTCGAGGACGGAGGGAACGAGGCTTTCTGCCGAGAGCATGGCGCTTTCTAGAAGCGCGCGTTGCCCTGTCACGGCATCGACTGTCCGCGTGATCATCCCAGCATGATGCGCGGCAACCTGTGTGCGCCATCCTTCGTATTCGTAGTAGATCGCGATCAGCCCGAGCGGCGCGAGCGCAAGCGTGAGCAGAAGCGCCAGACGGCCTGCAAGACGTTTGCGGATCCAGTTCACCGTATGATGCCCGCTTTACTGAACCGGCTCAGAAGCCTGTCGGAGCGACAGCCATCACTGCCGCGACCGAGTTGTCAGTGGATTCGAGGTATTCCCCATCTTCGAGTTTCAGGAGTTCCGCCAGCGCCTTGCGCCCGCGATTGGCGCGGCTCTTGATCGTCCCGGGTGCGCAGCCGCAGGTCTCGGCCGCTTCTTCGACCGAAAACCCAAGCGCGCCGACAAGCAACAACGCCTCGCGCTGCTCTACAGGCAGACGATTGAGCGCCGCGTTCAGCTCCTGCATCGCAAGACGCCCGTCATGATCGGGCTTGGTGGCCATCTGCGCGGCAAAGCTGCCTTCGCTGTCAGCCACTTCCTTCGCGCGTTTGCGCCGCGCTGACATGTAGGTGTTGCGCAGGATCGTGAACAGCCAGGCACGCAGGTTCGAGCCCACCCGGAATTGTTCGAATTTACTCCACGCCTTCAACACAGTCTCCTGGACGAGGTCATCAGCCATGGAAAGATCGCCCGTCAGCCCGCGCGCGAAGGCACGCAGTGCGGGCAGGTGCGTGATGATTTCATCGCGCGGATCATATGCCGCCGGTGCCGGAGTGCGGTTGATCATCTATCACCTGATCTGGGTTGAGCGTCTTGCTTGCGTAACGCCTCCACGAGCTCCGTCAGGCTCGGAGGTAGCGCCTCCGCGGCTGTTTCAAAGTAGAGACGCTGTAAATTCTCGTCGATCTGTCGCGCCACATTCGGCGACATACTGCGCGCGCTTTGCATTTTTCTGCCAGTTGGGGGCGTCATTGGCGCCATCCGTGCTAAAGTGTGACTGGTTCCGATGCCGCATACACGCGCGGCTCGACTCTTTCGATTATTCAAAGCTGGAACGCCGCGGACACCGAAACGGTTCCAACGGGTCGGACGAAACTGTTGTGCCGTGATTTTTCCGTGTGCTCCGCAAGCTTTCTCCTCGCGTTGGGATGAGAGATAGGCGCGGCGCGCAGCAAGACCAGTCGGTTTTTTTCGGCCAGCCTGCCACCACGGCCAAGCCGCGAGGACGCCTTCCGTGTTGAAGCACCTTGGCGCTCAGAGTGCGCGCAACTGGCTTACAAAATCATAACGGTCGCCGCGATAGGCCGAGCGGGTGAGTTCGACCATCGTCCCGTCAGCGATATAGCCGCGCCGCTCGATGCGCAACACCGCCGCGCCGCCCGGTACATCGAGATGGCGCGCCTCGTCCTCGGTGGCCAGCGATGCCGTCACGCGCTGCAGTCCCGTCACGGGTTTCGCGCCCATTGCATCGAGCGCGGCATAAAGCGAGTCTGCGACAATCAGCGGATCGGGCAGATATGTTTCGGGAACGACCGCGTGTTCCAAAGCAAGCGCCTCGCCATTCGCCGTGCGGATCCGGCGGAAGCGATTGACACGCGCGTGCACGGGTAGACCGAAGGCAATGACCTCGTCGGGGGCCGCGATATCGATGCGCTTCTCCAGCCAGACAGACCCGGCCACAAGGCCGCGGCGACGCAGATCCTCGGAAAAGCCCGCCAGGATCGACGAGGGCTGTTCGATCCTGGGCGCGACGAAGGTGCCCGAGCCCTGCTTGCGCGACAGCACTCCTTCTCGCATCAGCAGGTCGATCGCCTTGCGCACCGTAACGCGCGAGACCGCCATGCGCTCCGCAATGTCGCGCTCGGAGGGCAGCGCCTCGCCCACTGCAAATTCCCCCGCATGCACCTTGTCGCGCAGGATCGCGGCGAGACGCAGATAGATGGGCGTGGCATCGGCCTTCTCGGCGAGCAACTCGGGCGCGAGCGTCATGATCTGGCCGCCATGGCCGCGCGCAATAGCCCGCCCGAGCGCGCGAGCGCCGCCTCGGCCTCGCCCACGCTCGCCCCCAGCGCGACGAGCACGGCAGGTTTCACCCGCCACCCGGCCTGCCCAAGCGCCGCCTCGGCGGCGTCGGACGAAACTTCGGCGATGCGCGCCACCATGTCGCAGGCGCGTCCGCGCAGTTTCTGGTTCTGGGCGCGCATGTCGACCATTAAGCCCGCATGGACGTGACCGAGCCGCACCATGATCTGGGTCGAGATCATGTTGAGCGCGACTTTCTGCGCCGTGCCTGCCTTCATCCGCGTGGAGCCTGCGACAACCTCGGCGCCGGTCTCGATCAACACGGGGTGCTCGGCCGCGCGCAGCAGACCCGTCTCAGGGTTGCAGGCGATTCCACAGGTGAGCGCACCGGCCGCGCGCGCAGCCTCAAGCGCCGCGATGGTGAAGGGGGTGCGCCCGCTGGCGGCAAGCCCGATCACTACATCTTGCGGCCCGATCCCCGCCGCGGCCACTTGTGCCCGGGCATCCTCGGCATTGTCCTCAGCGCCCTCGATACCGACACTCAGTGCCGCGGGGCCGCCCGCGATAAGGTAGTGGCAGCGCGCCTCGGGCCAGTTGAAGGTGGGGCCAAGCTCGGTGCCGTCCTGCACGGCGATACGGATCGACGTTCCTGCGCCCGCATAGACGAGCCGTCCGTCGTCGCGCAGGCGGGTTGCTGCTGGCTCCACGAAGGCGGCAAGCGCGGGCAGTGCGGGGCCCAGTGTTGCGACCGCCGCAATCTGGCTTTCCCAGATCGCACGCAGCGCGGTCAGGCTGTCCCAACTGTCCAGGGCGCGATAGCGGGGGTCGGCGTGTTCGGTCATGCTCGCGGCCCTTATGTTCTGGTTCAGGCACGCGCTCAGGCGTGCAGGCGCTGGCCATCAGCGCCGAAATGGAAGGCGCGGCTCATGTCAGGGGCAAGCCACAGCCGGTCGTCGACATGGGCCTCGTACTCGCCGAAAAGGCGCACTGTGATCAGCCCGTGTGAATCGGCGCGCAGATAGACCAGCGTCTCGCCGCCCAGATGCTCGACATGGCTGACGCGCCCCTCGATCTGCCCGGCATCGGGCGAAAGCGTGATATGCTCGGGACGGATGCCGAGCGATTTTCCGGGCTGCCCCAGCGCTTGGGCGTCTAGGAAGTTCATCTTGGGCGAACCGATGAAACCTGCGACGAACTCATTGGCGGGGTTCTTGTACAGCTCCATCGGCGCGCCAACCTGTTCGATCCGCCCGTCTCGCAGTACCACGATCCGGTCTGCCAGCGTCATCGCCTCGACCTGATCATGCGTGACATAGATCATCGTCGCCCCAAGCTCGCGGTGCAGATTGGCAATCTCGATCCGGGTCTGCACACGCAACGCCGCGTCAAGGTTCGACAGCGGCTCGTCAAAGAGAAACAGCTTCGGCTTGCGCACGATAGCCCGGCCGATGGCGACACGCTGGCGCTGGCCGCCCGAAAGCTCTGCCGGGCGCCGGCTCAGGAAACGTT
>SLKB01000291.1 GCA_007134805.1 Paracoccaceae bacterium | reverse complement strand
GCCAAGGTCGATGACATGGCGATAGCGGTCTTCCCAATCGTCAAGAAATTCGAATGTTTCGGCTATCTCTTCGAAGGCTTCACTCGCCATGGCCTCGCCCTTGTCGCTGCGTCACTGGACCTACAGGTAAGGCTATCGGCCAGGATGTACCAGCCCTGCCGGCATACGCTTGCCCACGCAACGGATCGCGGCACTTTCCAACGGCGCATTATTGCGCTACGCCTCTCGGGGAGTATTGCCGAGGGGAGGCCTGATGCAGAAGACGACGCTTGCGGGTCTCGCGATTATGCTGGCGCTGGGGGCCTGTTCGGGCATCCGCGACTCGCGCGTCAACCCGTTCAACTGGTTCAACCGTGGGGCCGCGCCCGAAACTCTGGTTCCTCAGGGTGGCTGGCGCAGCGCGTCGGATTCGCGCAGCCTAATCCCGGTGCTCTCCGAGGTCGAGGTGCTGCCCACGCCGCAAGGCGCGCTCTTGCGCGCCAGCGGGCAGGCGACGACGCAAGGGTGGTGGGATGCAGAGTTGCGTCCGGTCAATCGCGGCCGGCCGGTCAATGGCAGCCTCATCTATGAATTCGTGGTGCGCGATCCCGGACGCCCGATGGCAACGGGTATCGAGCCCACACGACGCGTGAATGTGGCGCGCCGGATCCCGGCCCAGCGGCTTGCGGGCGTGCAGCGGATCATCGTGCGCGGGGCCGAGACTCAGCGCACCATCGCGCGCTGACACGGCTGCCACTGTGACAGCATCGTCCCGCGCGCCGGGATCCGGTCAGGACACGCGGCGGCGCCGTCTGCGCCCCGTGTCGCCCTCGGCCCCGCCCGTGTTGAAACTCACCTTCGGCAGAGTCACGATCTGCGAGAGTTCGGGGAAGGGGTCGCTCGCATGGGGCAGCGCATTGGCAGCCACGAAATGTTCCTGGAATCTGGGCTCGATGGCGGTTTCCACCTTGTGGATCCGCCGCACGGTCGCCTCGATTCCCGCGCGCGCCGCGATGCTGCATAGCGCAAGCCGCGCGCCCGTTCCTGCAGCATTTCCCGCACTTGTCACGCGGTCAAGTCGGGCATCCGGGATCATGCCCAGCACCATAGCGTGCTTGGGGCTGATATGGGCCCCGAAGGCGCCCGCAAGTACAATCCGGTCCACCTTGTTGACACCGAGCGCATCCATCAACAGCCGCGCGCCCGCATAAAGCGCGGATTTCGCGAGCTGGATCGCGCGGATATCGCCTTGGGTGACAGTGATCTTTGGCCCGCCCGTGGCGCTTGCGTCATGC
This sequence comes from Paracoccaceae bacterium, assembly GCA_007134805.1. Taxonomy (GTDB): domain Bacteria; phylum Pseudomonadota; class Alphaproteobacteria; order Rhodobacterales; family Rhodobacteraceae; genus Roseinatronobacter. The sequence continues at coordinate 5,835 of SLKB01000291.1, read as the reverse complement.
AGGACATAGGAATGCGTGCGTCCGGCCGGTTCGCATCGGGCCGTGCCGGTTTGTGCGGGCGAGCCGATCAGGCCGGACGGGTCGACAAGCCCCGCCATGCGCATCTCGGCAACGGCCTCAATGATACCGGAGCCGCAGATGCCGGTGATGCCGGTTGCGGCCACGGCCTGCGCAAAGTCTGGCGAATCGGACCACAAGTCGCAGCCAATCACACGGAAGCGAGGCGCCTTGGTCTCTGGGTCGATCTGCACCCGTTCGATTGCACCCGGCGCGGCCCTCTGGCCCGAGGAAATCTGCGCACCCTCGAATGCCGGACCAGTGGGCGAGGAGCAAGCCAGAACCCGGCGCTTGTCGCCCAGGAGGATCTCGGCATTGGTGCCGACATCGACGATAAGCACAAGGTCGTCCGATGTCTCCGGGCTCTCCGACAACGCTACCGCCGCCGCATCGGCGCCGACATGGCCCGCGATGCAGGGCAGGAAATACGCGCGCGCCGCCGGGTTCAGGGCCGTCAGGTCAAGATCTTGCGCCTCCATCCCCAGCGCATCCGAGACTGCGAGCGCGAAGGGTGCCTGACCCAGTTCGGTCGGATCGATGCCCAGCACCAGATGATGCATGACCGGGTTGCAGACGATCACGGCCTCGACAATATCGCGCCGGTCAAGCTGGGCGTCCTGCGCGACCGCGTCGATCACCGAGTTGAGCCCCATCCGCACCGCGCGCGTCATCTCCAGATCGCCGCCAGGGTTCATCATCACGTAGCTCACACGGCTCATCAGATCCTCGCCGTAGCGGATCTGAGGGTTCATGATCCCGGTCGAGGCCATGACCTCGCCGGTGCGCAGATCGGTCAGATGCGCAGCAATCGTGGTCGATCCGAGGTCGATCGCCACCCCATAAAGCGGGGCCTCGCGGAAGCCGGGCCACAGGTCGATCAACTGCGGGGTCTGCCCGGTATGGTCACGGTGCAGCGCCACCGTCACCTGCCACTTGCCTTCGCGCAGCGTGGGTTGCAGCTTGCGCAGCACCGGGAGCGTGGCCTCGATCTTTGGCACGTCCCATTGGTGGCGCAGCGCTTCGGCGAGGCGCTCCAGATCACCCGAGGGCTCGTGCATGTCCGGCTCGGCGACTTCGACGAAATAGAGCCGTGTCGCCGGGTCCATCACCATCTGGCGCGCGCTCGCGGCCTTGCGCACGACCTGCCGGTGCACCTGGCTTTCGGGCGGCACATCGATGACCACATCGCCGTGGATCCGCGCCTGACACCCGAGCCGACGCCCTTCGGCCAGACCGCGTTTCTCGTCATAGCGTTGCTCGACAGAGTTCCAGTCGGACAACGCATCCGCGGCCACAGTCACACCATGTTTCGAGAAACTGCCGTATCCGGGCGCGACCTGACATTTCGAGCAGATCCCCCGCTCACCGCAGACCGAATCGAGATCGACACCAAGTTGCCGCGCGGCTGCAAGGACGGATGTACCACGCGCGACGCGCCCGCGCTTGCCCGACGGGGTGAAGATGACCAAAGGATCCGACATCGCAAACTCCTGCTCCTCAGGCATAGATAACCGCCGATTGGCACAGGGGAAGTGCGATTTGCGGCAGGGCGCCGAATAGACGCGTCAGGCGACAGGATCAGCGGCTGACAAGCACCGAGACCGGCGAGTGCCGGACCACGCGCGCGGCGGTCGAGCCGATCAGGTAATCGCTCAAGCCCGGCTTGTGGCTGGCGATCATGATCAGGTCTGCATGGTTCTCGGCCGCGCTTGCAAGGATGTTCTCTGAGGGGCGGCCGCCGCGCAGATCAATATCGACTGTCTTCGCCCGCGCACTGGCTGCGAGCGATTCAAGTTGCTCGCGCAGCGCCTTGCGATGCGCCATCACCTGCTCTTGCGTGATCGCGGCGGTCAGATAGGCGGGGATCTCGTCGAGGACATGCACCAGCGTGATCCTGCCGTCAGCAGCCACGAGCCTGTTCGCCTTCTGGATCAAGCCGCGCGTCGTCGCGCCCTTGTTGAACAGCGCCGCCGCCACCAAGATGGATGTGTACATTTACTGACCCTCCCCGCTCTCTTCGGATGCTTGAACCGCGGGAAGGGTTGCACAGCTTCACGCGCGACGCAACACGGGCGCGCTGCGTGCTGTTAGCGCGTGACCAGAACCGACATCGGCGCGTGACGGACGACCCGCGCTGCAGTGGAGCCGATGAAATAATCGCTCAAGCCCGGCTTGTGGCTGGCAATCATCACCAGATCGGCCCCGACATCGTCAGCGGTGCTCAGGATCGCGGCGGCCGGCTGGCCCTCGCGAACCACGACATCGACATCGACGCCTGAGCCCTCGTCCTTCACCAACTGATCAAGCTGGTCCTCTACGTCTTTCCGCCGCTCCTTGATATGGGCCTGCGGGATAGAGGCCGCCACATACCCGGGCACTTCATCGATCACATGCACAAGCGTGACCTTGCCACCCTCTTCCAGAAGCGTCTTTGCGCGCGCCAAGGCAGCGCGCGTCGTCGCGCCTTCGTTGAACAGCGCAGCCGCGATCACGACCGATTTGTACATGGCATTTCCCTTCCTGTCTTGGATCAGCGTTCAACCAGCACCGAACAGCCCGCATGGCGTATCACGCGAGCCGCGGTCGAGCCAATGAAATAATCTCGCAGGCCAGGCTTGTGGCTCGCAATCATGATCAGGTCGGCTCCGCTTTCCTCGGCTGCGGCTATGATCTGGCCCGAAGGCGCGCCATAGCGCACTTCGGGGACAATGCGCGGCATCTGCTCCGGGTCGATCAGCGTCTTGAGTTCGACCGCCACTTCCGCGCGCCGGCGCTCGGCAAGATCGGAGGGCAGTTCCGCTGCGAGATACCCCGGAACCTGTTCGAGCACATGAACGAGGCGCAATTCCCCGCCCCCGTCGAGCAATGCGCACGCCCGCGCAAGAAGCGCCTTGGCCTGTGGCAGGTGATGCAGATCGACCGCTACGACAATTCGGGCATACATGGCTAGTGTCCTCTCATTCCGTTCTTGGGCACAGCCTTTCAGAGTTTCTTGCACAGCGCGTTGATTTCGGTCAATCCAGCGGCGGAAATGCACCCCGCGTTCAGCATGTTTCGAATTGACATGCCTTGTGATCCTTGTGCCCCTTGCGTCTTTCCAAATAGTCACGCTTAACTCCGATCCGAGACAAGAGGGTCCGACGAAGATGAGTGTTTCACTGGTTATTCTTGCCGCGGGGCAGGGCAGCCGCATGGCGTCAGACCTGCCGAAAGTACTGCACCTGCTGGCCGGCGCGCCGCTTGTCGTCCATGCGATGCGCGCAGGGCAGAGCCTCGATCCGGATCGTGTTGTCGTGATTGTCGGCCATGGCGTTAACGACGTAGCCCAAGCCGTGCATGAGGAAAACCCCGACGCGCAAATTGTCGTGCAGTCCGAACAACTCGGCACCGCCCATGCTGTCGATCAAGCACGTGAGGTGCTTGAGGATTTCGACGGCGACGTGGTCGTGCTTTACGCCGACACCCCTTTCATCAGCCCCGCAACGCTTGACGCCATGCGCGCCGCCCGCGCGCGGCACGATCTTGTCGTGCTCGGGTTCGAGCCTGCCGATCCCGCGCGCTACGGGCGACTTGTCATGGCTGGCGACGCGCTTCTTAGGATCGTCGAATTCAAGGACGCATTGGATGAGGAACGTGCCATAACGCTTTGCAACAGCGGACTTGTCTGCGCTGGCCGCGCAGTGTTGTTCGCGCTCCTCTCCGAGGTAGGCAATACCAATGCCAGCGGCGAGTACTACCTGCCCGACATCGTTGCACTGGCGCGCGACAAGGGGTATTCCGCAGGCGTGGTCACCTGCCCGGAGGCGGAGACGCTGGGCATCAACACCCGCGCCGAGCTTGCGCGGGCCGAGTCGATTTTTCAGGCGCGCGCACGCACCGACGCGCTTGAAAACGGGGCGACGCTGCAGGCTCCGGACACAGTGATCTTTGCCCAGGACACGATGGTCGGGCGCGATGTGACGATCGAGCCTTATGTTGTTTTCGGTCCCGGCGTGACGGTCGAGAATGGTGCCACGATCCGCGCGTTCACCCATCTCGAAGGCGCGCATGTCAGCCGTGGTGCCATCGTCGGCCCCTATGCCCGACTGCGCCCCGGCGCGGAACTGGGCGAGGATGTGCGCATCGGCAATTTCGTTGAAATCAAGAATGCCGAGATCGCGGAGGGCGCGAAAATCAATCATCTGAGCTATGTCGGCGATGCGCAGATCGGCGCGGGCGCCAATCTCGGCGCGGGCACTGTGACCTGCAACTATGATGGTGTCTTCAAGCACCGTACTGAAATCGGCGCGGGGGCGTTCATCGGGTCATCGACCATGCTGGTGGCCCCAGTGCGTGTTGGGGCGCAGGCGGTGACCGGCTCGGGCTCGGTCATTACCCAGGATGTGCCCGATGGCGCGCTCGCTCTGGGACGGGCGCGGCAGGACACGAAGCCGGGCCTCGGCCAGCGCCTGATGGATCGATTGCGCGCCGCCAAGGCCGCAAGACAGAAAGGGTAGCGTGATATGTGCGGAATCGTCGGTGTATTGGGCAAGCATGAAGTCTCGCCGCTGATCCTTGATGCGCTCAAGCGACTGGAATACCGCGGCTATGACAGCGCGGGCATCGCGACCGTTAATAATGGGGTACTCGACCGGCGCCGTGCCGTTGGCAAGCTGATCAACCTGTCAGACAGGATGGTGCATGACCCGCTGCCCGGTCGCTCTGGCATCGGCCACACGCGGTGGGCGACCCACGGCGGCCCCAGCGTCTCCAATGCGCACCCGCATCAAGCGGGTCGGGTGGCTGTTGTGCATAACGGCATCATCGAGAATTTCCGTCCCCTGCGCACCGAGCTAAGTGAAGCAGGCGCAAGCTTTACAAGCGAGACCGACACCGAAACGATCGTGCAACTGACCAGCCAGTGTCTCGAACGGGGCATGACGCCAGTTCAGGCGGCGCGCGCAACTTTGCGACGGCTGGATGGCGCCTTCGCGGTTGCATTCCTGTTTGCCGGCGAGGATGACCTAATCGTCTGCGCGCGGCGGGGCTCGCCCCTCTGTATCGGTCATGGCGAGGGCGAGATGTTTCTCGGCTCCGATGCGATCGCGCTTGCTGCAATGACCAATCGCATCACCTATCTCGAGGAAGGCGATTGGGCGGTCTTGACCCGTGATAGCCTGCAGATCTTCGATGCGGATGATCAGCAGATGTCGCGTCCGGTCACTCAGATAAATGTGGATTCGGCGCGCATCGACAAGTCCGGGCACCGGCATTTCATGGCCAAGGAAATCGCCGAACAACCCGCTGTGCTGAAATCTGCACTGGAATTCTATACCGGCCACGATCCGGCAGGTTTCGCGCTGCCCGAGACGCTCGATTTCTCGCGCGTGGATCGGCTGATCATGGTGGCCTGCGGCACCGCCTTCTATGCCTGCCAGGTGGCGAAATACTGGTTTGAGCAATATGCGAAACTGCCTGTCGAGTTGGACATCGCATCTGAGTTTCGCTACCGGGCGCCAGTTCTCGGGCCAGAGAATATGGCGATCTTCGTCAGCCAATCGGGCGAGACTGCCGACACGCTCGCGGCGTTGCGTCATGTGCGCGGGGCGGTCGGGCGGGTGGTCTCGGTGGTCAATGTGCCGACTTCGTCGATCGCGCGTGAGAGCGATGTCGCGCTGCCGATTCATGCCGGGCCGGAAATCGGCGTCGCCTCGACCAAGGCATTCACTGCCCAATTGCAGGTGCTCGCGCTGCTCGCGCTCGAAGCCGGACGCTCGCGCGGGCATCTTTCGGAACAGG
>SLKB01000148.1 GCA_007134805.1 Paracoccaceae bacterium | reverse complement strand
GCCGCGACGAAGGGCCAGATCGGCACGGGGCGCGGTATCGGCGGGCGGGTCGTGAGCATGGGCTGCCTGTACGAACGAGGTGGCTTTCGTTTAGCACGCGATGGCAAGAATGCCAGTGGCGCGATTTGCCTCAGGCCGCGCTCTGGCGCTTCCAAAACTGGCGCATCTGGGATAGCTCTACCCCTGCCCCGCATCATGCAGACAAGGACCGCCGCATGTCGTTTTTCAAGAAGCTGAAGGAGCGCATGTTCCGGTCATCCTCGAAGCTTGATGAAGGGCTCGAGGCGCTGGTCGAGGAGGGTGCGCCAGACGATACCCCTGCCGCCGAGCCCCCCCCGGCTGAGCAGGCTTCCAATGCCCCCGAAGCCCCCGGTGCCCGCGCAGCGCAGCCCGCGTCGGGCAGGCTGCTCGGCCGCTTGACGGGCCGCCAGGACGCAGCGCGGCGCGTGCTCGATGACGAGATGCTCGAAAGCCTCGAGGATCTGCTGATCCAGGCGGATATGGGCGTGGACACGGCCGCACGGGTGGCCGCAAATCTTGCGGAAGAGCGCTATGGACGCAGGCTGTCGGTCGCCGAGATCAAGGCCGCGCTCGCCGATGAGATCACCCGCATCATGGAGCCGGTCGCGCGGCCCATGCCGCTCTATCCCAAGCGCCCGCAGGTCGTTCTGGTGGTCGGAGTGAACGGGGCGGGCAAGACCACGACCATCGGCAAGCTCGCCAGCCAGTTCCGCAGCGCCGGCAAATCGGTGATGATCGCCGCGGGCGATACCTTTCGCGCAGCCGCGGTCGAGCAGCTCACGATCTGGGGTGAGCGCGCAGGCGTCCCGGTGCTGACCGCACCCGAGGGCAGCGACCCGGCAAGTCTGAGTTATGACGCATTGGCGCGCGCCCAGGCAGAGGGCTGCGATCTTCTGATGATCGACACCGCCGGGCGCCTGCAGAACCGCGCCGATCTGATGGAGGAACTCGCGAAGATCCTGCGCGTGTTGCGCAAGCTCGACCCGGAGGCACCGCATAACACGCTGCTGGTGCTCGACGCGACGACCGGCCAGAACGCGTTGAACCAGGTCGAGATCTTTCGCAAGCTCGCCGATGTCTCGGGGCTGGTGATGACCAAGCTCGACGGGACAGCGCGTGGCGGGGTGCTGGTGGCTCTGGCCGACAAGTTTGGCCTGCCCATTCATGCGATCGGTGTGGGCGAGCAGATCGACGATCTGCAGGCCTTCGACCCGGCCGAATTCGCCCAGGCCCTTGTCGGCAGCGATGACGCAGCCCTTCAGGCGTGACCTGTCGCCCCCGACAACAATCGCGGATCGACACCGAGCGAATTGAGCGCGGCCCCCCATTTGCGCGCATCCTCGGTCTCGAACACCAGCGCCGGGCTCGCGTCGGCCAGAAGCCATCCGCCGGCCTGGATCTCGGCCTCGAGCTGGTCGGATGTCCAGCCCGCATAGCCGAGGGCCGTGATCGCGCGGTCCGGTCCCTGCCCTCGGGCCATCTCGGCCAGCACCTCGATCGAGGTGCTCAGGATGATCTCGTCGCTGACCCTGAGGCTTCCCTCGACATTGAAGAAATCCGGGCTGTGCAGCACGAAGCCGCGCGAGGTCTCGACCGGGCCTCCGAAATGCACGGGTGAATCAGTGGGCGAATCGCCAAGGCCCGTGGCCGCGCCGGGCGCGATCTCAAGATGTTCGAGCAGCTTGAACAGTCTCAGATCCGGCAATGGTTTGTTGATGATCACACCCATGGCCCCGTCTGTTGAGTGGGCACACAGCATCACGACCGCGTGCGCAAAGCGCGGATCCGGCATCGACGGCATGGCGATCAGCAACTTGCCGATAAAGGATTGAAGGGGTTTGGTGGTGCTGCTCATGGCGTCAGCATGCCCGCATCCATCGCCCTTGCCAAGAGTGGCGCACCGTCGCTGGGATCACGAAGTTACCACACCCGGGGGTCGGTCGCGGGCTTGTGACTTTATTTCGCCGCGGGCTTTGGGGATCACTTGTCGCATGATCAAACACTTCTCTCGCCTCCTGGCGCTCCTAGCCCTTGCGCTGCCGCTCGCCGCACAGGCGCAGGCCCCGCGCCTGTCCGAGATCCTTCAGGCCGAGATGCGCCCCGGCTGGCAGACCGAGCGCGGCACGCATATCGCCGCGCTCCACCTGAAGCTGGCGCGCAACTGGATCACCTACTGGCGCCACCCGGGCGAATCCGGGATCGCGCCGCGGATCGACTGGTCAGGCTCGGGCAATCTCGCGGGGGTCGTGCTGCATTGGCCGGAACCACGGCTCTACGACAAGGCCGGATTCCAGAGCATCGGCTATGCGGACGAGTTGATCCTGCCCGTCGAGATCACGCCCGCCCAGGCGGGGCGCGATGTCACATTGCGGGGGGTGATGACGCTCGGGGTCTGTGCCGATATCTGCATTCCGGTCGACCTTCCGATTCATCTCGTCGTGAATGGCGCGGGCGCGCATGATCGCCAGATCGCGGCCGCATTGTCGCACCAGCCACGCTCGGCGCGCGTCTCTGGCCTGCAATCGGTGAGTTGCACGACGCGTGCGAAACCGCGAGGTCTGCGCCTGAGCGCCACGATGCGTATCCCGCCAACCGGGCAGAACGAATTCATGCTCATCGAAATCGCCGGCACGCAGGCGAGGGTCCGCGTGCTGCCCTCGCGCCGCGACGGCGATGTCATTACGGGCGAGATCCTTCTGCGCGATGTGGCCGGGATCGATCGCGAGAGCGTGCGGCTGACGCTGGTGAGCGACTCCGGCGCGCTCGAGCATCAGGGATGCTCCCTCGGCGCGGGATAGGCCTCGGGCGCAGTGCGCGACAGGCGCAGCGCGGCGACAATCCAGAATGCCAGCAGCAAGAGCGCGGCGCCCGCGCTGAACAGAAGTGTTGCGCCTGTGATCGGCGCCAATGGCGCCGCCAGCCCCCCGAGCAGCGGGGGAAGCTGCCCGGTCACCACGACGGAGCCGAAGGTTGCACCAAACCACACGATGAGCGCCACGCTCGCGAGCCGAATGGCCCGCACGACCCCATGATGCGCCGCCCCGCCCAGTCCACGGCGCAGCGAGATCATCTGCCGGCGCATGTCATGGCCGATCGCGAGCAGGGCCGGCACCAGCAGAAGCACGATCACCATGCCGAAGCCAAGCCCGTAGACCAGGGTGATCACGGTGGGTTTCAGGAACTCGGCCTGTGTCGAGCGCTCAAACAGCAGGGGCGACAGGCCCAGCACTGTGGTCAGCGTGGTCAGGAAGACGGGGCGCAAGCGGTCGCAGGCGGCATCGATGATCGACGGGATGAGCGCGCGCTCGCGTGCGTGCTCATCCACGGTCGTCACCAGCACGATCGAGTCATTGATGATGATGCCCACCATCCCCATCATCCCCACGACCGAGAACATCGACAGCGCCATCTCCCACTGCAGATGCCCCTGGATGACACCGATCAGGCCAAAGGGGATGACAGCCATCACGACCAGCGGGCGCGACCAACTCGAAAACACCCAGGCCAGCGTCAGATAGATCAGCAACAGGCATAGCAGGAGGCCGATCACCGCGTCCGAGATGAACTCGCGTTCCTGCTCGGCCTGACCGGAAAGGCGGGTCGTGATGCCGAAATCGGCCTCGATCTGCGGCAGGATCACCTCGGTCAGGGCGCGGCTGACTTCGCGCGCGCGCGCAGGGTCATCCTCGGAGAGATCGCCAGTGACCGTGACCACGCGCAGCCCGTTTTCGCGCCGCACTGTCGAGAAACCCTGTCGTTCGGTAACCGTGACCACATCGCCCAGCAGCACGCTCGCGCCATTGACCGTGCGCAGCGCCATGCTTTCAAGGAAATCGCCGGCCCGTTCGGCTTCGGGCAATTCCACGCGGATACGGCCCGTACGCAAGCCGTCGGGAAAGGTCGCCGCCTCGATGCCCGAGAGCCTATGGCGCAACTCACGTGCGAGGCCGTCAAGGCTGAAGCCCAGCGCCTGCCCCTGTGCGGTCAGTTCAAGCACAAGTTCGCGCTTGTCGTAAGGCAGATTGTCCTCGAGCCCGGTCACCTCGGGGAAGGGTGCAAGGGCTGTGCGCAAGGCTCCCGAGGCGGCCTTCAGCGTCTCGGAATCCGCCCCGCCCAGATCGACCGACAGGCTGTCCCCGCCCGGCCCCGTGCCCCAGGAGCGGAAGCTGAACTCCTCAAGGCGCGGATGCGGGCGTACCTCGTCCTGCAGGGCCGAGGCGAAGGCGAAGGACGACAGCGGGCGAACATCCGCGTCCACGAGATCGATCGAGATCGCACCGAGCTGTTCGGGTTCCTTGTTCTCGGCCGAGGCAAGCGCGCGGCCGGCATGCCCGCCAAGCTCGGTCATCACGAAGGTGACAGGGTTGATCCCGTGTTCTGCCTCGATCCGGGCCGAGAGCGCATCTGCGGCGCGCTGCAATTCGCGCAACATCTCGCGCGCGTCCTCCCGCGTGGCGCCGTTGGTCATGACGATATTACCCGTGATCGACCCCTGTTCGGGCGCATTGAAGAAGCGAAATGGCAGATCGCCCCGGATCAGTTGCGCAGATTGCAGTGCCAGCAGGGCCACCAGCCCCGCGAGAACCGGGTAGCGCGCGGCGATCACCAGCCCCATCAGGGGACGAAACGCCCGCTCCCGGAAAAGGCGGAAGCCGCGGTTGACCTGGCGCGAGGGCCAGTCGTACCAGCGTTCCTTCATCCCGCTGGCGATCGCGTGATACATGTGATTTGGCAGGATCAGGAAGCACTCGATCAGCGACGCGATCAGCACGGCGATCACCGTGAGGGGAATATCGGCAATGAGCGTGCCGAAGCGCCCGCCCACAAGCACGAGGGCGCCGAATGCAAGCACGGTCGTGATTGTCGCGGCAAAGACCGGCTGGAACATGCGCGTTGCAGCATTCTCGGCGGCCTCTGCCGGGCTCTCGCCAAGCTCGCGCGCGCGGTAATCGGCGTGTTCGCCCACCACGATCGCATCATCGACCACGATCCCCAGTGTGATGATCAGCGCAAAGAGCGAGATCATGTTGAAGCTCAGCCCGATCAGATACATCACCGCGATCGCCGCCATCATCGCGGCCGGAATGCCCGCCGCGACCCAGAAGGCCGTGCGCGCGTTCAGGAACAGGAACAGAAGGACCATCACCAGGCCGAGCCCCATCGCCCCGTTCTTGACCAGGAGCCAGATCCGGCCCGAGATGAATTCCGCCCGGGTCGAGACCAGCTCGATGCTGGTGCCGGCCGGCAGATCGCGCGACATCGCGGTGGCAAGCTCGGCCACCTGGTTCTGGATGGCGATGGCGTCGCCGCGTTCCGAGCGGCTGACCTGCAGGCTGATCGCCGGGTTCCCGCCCACGAAGAAGGCGCGGTCACGGTCGATGCCGCCCTCGGTCAGGACCGAGATATCGCCCAGCGTCAGGGTGCCCCCATCGGGCTGGCTGCGCAGCGCAAGGCGCGCGAGTTCGGCCGCGCTGCGCTGCTCGGTGCCGGCGCGCACGCGCGCGTTGCCAGAGGCCAGCTCGCCCGTGGGGGCGCTGGCGACCTGCGCCGCGATGCGCTCGGCGATCTCGGCCATGCTGAGATCATGCGCGATCAGGTTGCGCAGCGGCACTTCAACAGTCACTTCGGCGCTGGCGATGCCGCGGATCGTGGTGCGCGTGATCCCGGCATCATAGAGCCTGGCTGCGAATTCATCGGCAAAGCGGGCAAGCTGATCCAGCCCGACAGGCCCGGTGATAACGACATTCGTGACCCTGTCGCCCCAGCTCGAGCGGCGGATCACCGCATCATCGGCGCCCTCGGGCAGGGCGATGACGCCATCGAGTGCTGCTTGCACATCGGTCTGGCCGCGGCCCATGTCCCAGCCAGTCTCGAAATCGATCGTGAACCGCGCGCGCCCCTCGGTCGAGCGGGCGCTGACACTGCTGACCCCGTCGACCGCCTGCAGGGCCGGGCCCACAAGCTGGACGATGCCGCGGTCGATATCCTCGGCCCCTGCCCCGGACCAGCCGATATCGACCGAGACGTTATCGACGACGACATCAGGAAAGAACTGCGTGCGCATCTGCGGGATCGCGGCAAGCCCGGCCACCAGCATTACCACCAGCAGCAGATTGGCCGCTGTCCGGTGGCGCGTGAAATAGCTGAATACGCCTGCTGCCCGGACGTTCAGCCGGCTCCGCAGGGTTTGCGTCGCCATCTTCCTCAGCCCCCGCTCGGGCCAGTGCCGGCGCGCAACTGCTCGAGCATCCGGGCCGGGACCTCGCCTTCGGAAAGCTGCGCGATCATCCGCGCGCGCACAGGCGCGGGCATCGCCATGTTGCCCTCGACCTGCGCGATCAGGCGCGCGCGCTCGTCCGGGTCAAGGTGGATCATCGCGGCCTGATCTTCAGGCGCGTCCGTATCCGCGTCGCGCATCGGGCGCACGAGGATTCCAGTGCCGAGCGAGGGCGTCACATCACGCACGATCTCCAGCCCGTCCAGAAGGCTTGCCGCGATGATTACATCGTCGCCCTCGCGGCGCAGGATCTCGACGGGTGTGGCCTGAAGGCGGTTGTCGGAAGTGATCTCCAGAACCTCGCCCTGCGGAGTTATCGCGCTCGCGGGAAGACGCGCAACATCGCGTAATGCCGGCTCGTTCAGCCGGACCGTCACGAAATCACCGGGTCGAAAGCCACGCGGCGCCTCAAGCGCCACGAACAGCCGCCGCCCGCTCTCTCCGGTGGCAACGGTCGCCGAGACGCGGGTGATCTCTCCAGGCGAGGTAATCTCGAACCCGGCGACCTCGAGCGTTACCTGCGCGCCATGGTCGCCGAGCGTGCCCTCGGGGCCGAGCAGCCGGAGATATTGCGCCGTCGAGATGCGCGTCGAGACGTCGAGCGCATCAGGGTCGATGATCCGCAAGAGATGTTCATTGCTCGAGACCATCTCGCCCTCGGCCACGGCGACATCGCTCAAGACGCCCGTGAAACCTGCCCGGATCGTCGTCTCGTCAAGCCGGCGCTGGGCTTCGTCCATAGTGATGCGCTGACGCTCGAGCGCGGCGCGGGCCTGATCAAGCCGCGCCTCGGCCTGCGCTTCAGCCTGCCTGCGCCCCACAAGG
>SLKB01000379.1 GCA_007134805.1 Paracoccaceae bacterium | reverse complement strand
TCGAACATCCCCGCCACGTCCGAGGCCTCGAGGTTCAACTCAAGCGTGCGCGCGCCGTGAAATGCCGCCTCCTGCACGAAACCCGCCGCCGGATAGACCGCCCCCGACGTGCCGATCGCCACGAACAGATCGGCCTGCGCCAGCGCGCGGTCGATCCGGTCCATGTGATAGGGGAATTCGCCGAACCAGACCACATCGGGGCGCGCGCCACCGCGGGCCGCGCAGGCAGGGCAGGGGGTGTCCACGCCCATCACCGCGGGCGCGTCCCAGCGATGCAAGCAGGCCGCGCAAAGCGCGCGCGCCAGTTCTCCGTGCATATGCACCACGTCGCGCGCGCCCGCGCGCTCGAGCAGATCATCGACATTCTGCGTGACCAGCGTGACGCGCCCCCCGGCCGCGTGCTGCAGCCGCGCCAGCGCGTCATGCGCGGCATTCGGCGCAGCACCCCGGCAATTCTCGCGCCGTGCATTGTAGAAGTCATGCACCAGCGCGGGGTTGCGCGCGAATCCCTCGGGCGTGGCGACGTCGCGCAGATCATACTGCGCCCAGAGCCCGCCGGTGTCGCGAAATGTCCCGAGCCCGCTTTCCGCCGACAGCCCCGCGCCCGTGAGGATGACGATCCGCTCCATCTCAGCGCGCATTCAGAGTGTCATGGATCACCTGCGCCAGCGCGGCCGAGATCCCGTCCACCGCCTGCAGATCCGACAGCCCCGCGCGCGCCACCGCCTTGGCCGAGCCGAAATGCGCCAGAAGCGCGCGCTTGCGCCCCGGCCCCACGCCCGGGATCTCGTCAAGCGGCGAGGCGCTCACCGATTTCGCGCGCTTGGCCCGGTGCGTGCCGATGGCAAAGCGATGCGCCTCATCGCGCAAGCGCTGCACGAAATACAGCACCGGGTCATTGTGGCGCAGTGCGAAGGCGCGCTGGCCGGGGCGGTGGAACTCTTCCTTGCCGGCATCGCGGTCCACCCCCTTGGCGACGCCCACCACCGGGATGTCATCGACGCCCAGATCGGCCATGATGCCTGCGACCGCGCTGATCTGCCCCGCGCCCCCGTCGATCAGCAGCAGGTCCGGCCAGGTCTCGCCCGCGCGGTCGGGGTCTTCCTTCAACAGCCGCGCGAAACGCCGCGTCAGCACTTCCTTCATCATGCCGAAATCATCGCCCGGGGTCAGCGCCTCGCCGCGGATGTTGAACTTGCGATACTGGCTCTTGATGAAGCCATCAGGCCCCGCGACGATCATCGCGCCCACCGCATCGCTGCCCTGGATATGGCTGTTGTCAAAGACCTCGACGCGCGCGGGCGGTGCGTCGAGCCCGAAGGCCTCGGCCAGCCCCTCCAGCAGCCGCCCCTGCGCGGCCGAGGAGGCCATCCGCATCGCCAGCGCCTCGCGCGCATTGCGCGCCGCGTTTTCCACCAGCTCCGCCTTCTCGCCCCGGCGCGGCACTGCGATCTCGACCTTGCGGCCCGCGCGGCTGGCCAGCAGCTCGGCCATCAGATCGGGGTTCTCGATCTCATGCGACAACAGCACCAGCCGCGGCGGCTCCTTGCCGTCATAGAATTGCGCGATGAAGGCCTCCAGGATCTCGGGCTCCTCGGCGCCGGCCCCGGTCGCGGGGTAGAAATCGCGGTTCCCCCAGCTCTGGTTCGCGCGGATGAAGAAGACCTGCACGCAGGCCTGCCCCTTTTCCAGGTGCAGCGCGATCACATCCGCCTCGGGCACCGCGCGCGGGTTGATCCCCTGCGACTGCTGCACATTCGTCAGCGCCCGGATCCGGTCGCGCAACGCCGCCGCGCGCTCGAATTCCATGGCCTCGGCGGCCTTGCCCATCTCCTCGGCAAGCTGCGCCTGGATCTTCGTGCTCTTGCCCGAAAGGAAGCGCTCGGCATCGGCCACAAGCGCGGCATACTCGCCTTCCGAGATATATCCCACACAGGGCGCCGAGCAGCGCTTGATCTGATAGAGCAGACAGGGCCGGGTGCGCGCGTTGAACACCGAATCCGTGCAGTTGCGCAACAGGAACACCCGCTGCAGCTGGTTGAGTGTCCGGTTCACCGCGCCCGCCGAGGCGAAGGGGCCGAAATAGCTGCCCTTCGTCGCCCGCCGCCCGCGATGCTTGCGCAATTGCGGGAAGGCATGGTCCTTCGGCAGCAGGATATAGGGAAAGCTCTTGTCGTCGCGCAGCAGCACATTGTAGCGCGGCTTCAACTGCTTGATGAGGTTCTGCTCCAGAAGCAGCGCCTCGGTCTCGGTGCGCGTGGACAGGAACATCATCGACGCGGTTTCCGCGATCATCCGCGCGATCCGCGCGCTGTGGCCCGTGGCGCGCGCATAGTTCGACACACGCGCACGCAGATCGCGCGCCTTGCCGACATAGAGAACTTCGGACCGGTCGTTGAGCATCCGGTAGACGCCCGGCCCATGACCGAGCAGCGGCAGATAGGCCTGGATGCAGGCCGCCCCGCGCAGCGCGGGGCTCTCGTGGCCGACTTCACCTGACATTGTATCGCGTTTCCGTGATTCTACCTTTAGCTGCAATGATTCTCAACGGTATACAACCCGAAACCTGTCCACTGAATCTGTGGATAAGTTTGTGAATGAAAAGCTGATCGCGTCGATTTCTCCTTGAATCCGGCGCGTTTCGATAAACTGCCCAAATCTTAGGCATATTGTCAACACCTTGAAATCGCAAGATAACTTTCTTTATATCTGGTAAACGCATGAAATTACGGCCATTTTCATTTCAGTTTCGTGACAGGGCCGTGAGCGGTGCACAACCCCTGCCTCAGTGGCCCGGCGCACCCATCACATCAGGGGTCTGCCAGGCCAGATGCTGCCCGCCATCGATGCACAGCACCTGCCCGGTGACGGCCTTCGCGGTCAGGAAGTATCCCAGCGCTGCCGTGATGTCATCGAGGTTCGCGCCGCGCCCCAGCACAGTGCTCGCGCGGCTGTGGCGATAGTCGGCCGGGTCCTGGTCGCTGGCCTGCAGGGTCGGGCCGGGGGCGATCGCATTCACGCGGATGGCGGGCGCAAGTTCCTGCGCGGCCATGCGCGTGAAGGCCCAGAGCCCCATCTTGGCGATCGAATAGGTCATGTCCTGCGGGGTCAGCTTGAAGATCTTCTGATCGAGCATGTTGACCACCAGCCCGGTCGCCTCGGGCTCGCCGGCCGCATCCCGCGCGGCGGGCGCGCATTGCGCGGCAAAGGCCTGGGTGAGCACGAAGGGCGCGCGCAGGTTCGACATCATGTGCCGGTCCCAGCTTTCGCGCGTCGCAGTCGCGATGCTGTCGGCTTCAAAGATCGAGGCATTGTTGATCAGCACATCAAGCCTGTCGCCGAAGGCGCGCCCCGCATCGCGCACCAGCGGTGCCAGCGCCGCCTCGTCCAGCAGATCGGCGCGCAGGCAGACCGCGCGCCGCCCCAGCCCCTCGATCGCATGGGCAAGCTCCTCGGCGCCCTGCGCGGATGTCGCGTAATGGATTGCCACATCATGCCCCGCACCCGCCAGATGCAGCGCCATCGCGCGCCCCAACCGCTTGCCCGCGCCCGTGACCAGTGCCGTGCCCATCCCCGCTACACCCCCTCGATCGCGATCAGGCCCCAGATGTAGGCTGCATAGGCAAGAAGCAAGCCGAGCCCCCAGAGCCGCGAGATCGCCCAGCCGCGCCACAGGAACAGCCCGATCAGCGCCGAGGCGGCCAGCATCACCCAGATGTCATAGCGCAGGAGCTGCGCGGGGATCGCCATCTCGCCAACGAGCCCCGCAATCCCGAGGATGAACAACAGGTTGAACAGGTTCGAGCCGATGATATTGCCCAACGCCACCCCCGCCTCGCGCCGCAATGCGGCCATCAGGGTCGTGGCCAGTTCCGGCAGCGAAGTGCCGACCGCGACAATCGTGAGCCCGATCAGCAGGTCGCTCACCCCCAGCCGGGTCGCCAGATCGACCGCGCCCGTCACCAGCAGATGCGCGCCCAGCGGCAGCCCCACGACCCCCAGCGCCACATAAACCCCTGCGCGCCACTGCCCCTCCGGCCGCTCGGGCAAGTCCGGCAGCGCGGCCGCCATCCGTGCGCGCCGCCCGCGCCAGATGCTGTCGGCCATGAAGACCGCGAACCCCGCCAGCAGCACCAGCGCCTGCCAGACCCCGATCACCCCGGTCAGCGCCACCGCCAGAAACAGAAGCGACGCGCCGCACATCAGCGCGTAATCCCGCGTCACCTCGCGCGAGACCACGATCGCCGAGATCAGCGCGGGCGCCCCCAGCACCAGCAGCACATTGGCGATGTTCGACCCCACCACATTGCCCAGCGCGAGCCCCCCCGCCCCCGCCAGCACCGCCCGGACCGAGACCAGCAATTCCGGCGCCGAGGTCCCGAACGCCACCACGGTCATGCCCACCATCAGCGCCGAGATCCCCAGCCGCAGCGCAAGCTCCGCCGCCCCGCGCACCAGCAGATCGCCTGCCAGCAGCAGCACCAGAAGCCCCCCCGCGATCAGCGCCGCGGACAGCATCAGCGCTCCTTGCAGCGGCAATCCTCGCCGCCGAGCAGGAATTTTCCACAGGCGCGGCATTTGCGCGGGCGTGGCAGCTTGGCATTGCGCAGCCGGTCCAGCGGTGTCTTGTGATTGGGGTTGAGCCATTTCTGCACCATCCCCATCACCACCATGAACAGCAGAAACAACAGGATGATGCGGATGATCATGCCTCAGATCCCGAAACGGGCATACAGCGCGCGCTCCTCGGCCAGCGCGACGGCCTCATGCGCGAGGCCGAGGCCCAGCCGCGACAGGAACGGCCTGCGCAACCCGTATTGGCGAAACCGTACCTTGTCGCCGAAACGCTCCTGCATCACGGGCACCAGATGCCCGATCGCATCGGCAAGCCCCAGCTCGACCGCCCTGGTGCCCACCCAGAACTCGCCGGTGAACAGGTTCTCGCCGTTCAGCCGCGCCCCGCGCCGCGCCTTCACCTGCTCGATGAAATTGCCGTGGATCTGATCCATCAGCCCGCGCAGCCGCGCCACATCCTCGGGGTTCTCGGGGCGGAACGGATCAAGCTGCGATTTGGACTCGCCCGAGGTATAGACCCGCCGCTCAACCCCGTAGCGCGCGATGAAATCCTGCAACCCGAACCCCGCCGAAATCACCCCGATCGAGCCCAGGATCGAATTCGCATCCGCATGGATCTCGTCGCCCGCGGTCGCCAGCCAATACCCGCCCGAGGCCGCCACATCCTCGACAAAGGCATGCACGGGCACCTTGTGCTTTTCCGCCAGCCGCCGGATGCGCGCGGCAATGAGCGCGCTCTGTACGGGGCTGCCGCCGGGCGAGTTGATCACCAGCGCCACGGCCTTCGGCTTGCCGCGCTGAAACGCCGCCTCGATCAGCGGCGCGAGCGAGGCATCATTGAGCCGCCCCGGGCTGCTGGACGCCGCGATCATGCCCTGCAGGCGGATCACGGCCACCATCGGCTTGCGCTTGACGAAAGGAATGAGATTGATCATGGCGTCGCATGTAAGGCAGGCCTGCACCCGCAGCAAGAGCGCAGCGCGAAGAATGCTTGCACCAGCCGCGCGGCTCGGGCCAAATGCGCGCGCGCAGCCACGAAGGGCCCCATGCTCGACCGCCTCGAGATGTTCATCGCACTCGCCACCGAGCGGCATTTCGGCCGCGCCGCGCAGGCCTGCGGCGTCAGCCAGCCCTCGCTCTCGGCCGCGATCAAGCAGCTTGAGGGCGAGCTGGGCGTGCAGCTTGTCTGGCGCGGCGCCCGCTTCCAGGGCCTCACGCCCGAGGGCGCGCGCGTGCTCGACTGGGCGCGTCGCATCGTCGGCGACACCCGCACCCTGCGCGACGAGATGCGCGCCGCCCGCCACGGCCCCTCGGGCAATCTGCGCCTCGGCGTGATCCCCACCGCGCTGCCGATGGTCGCGCAGCTCACCGGCCCCTATCTGCGCCGCCACCCCAATGTGCGCCTCGAGATCCTCTCGCGCTCCTCGACCGAGATCCTGCAGCAGATCGACGCGCTCGCCCTCGATGCGGGCGTCTCCTATCTCGACAACGAGCCCCTCGGCCGCGTCGTCACCGAGCCGCTCTATTCCGAGGCCTACCTGCTTCTCACGCGCCCCGATCACCTGCTCGCCCGCCGCGCGCGCCTCACCTTCGCCGATCTCGCCGGCGCGGCGCTGTGCCTTCTGTCCGAGGACATGCAGAACCGCCGCATCATCAATGCCGAGCTGGCCCGCGCGGGCATCACGGCCACACCGCAGCTCGAATCGAACTCGATCCTGGCACTTGTCGCCCATGTGCAGGCCGGGCCTTGGGTCAGCGTCGTCAATGCCCACACGGCCGCGCTTTTCGCCGCCACCCCCACGCTGCGCGCCACGCCGCTTGCCGCCGAGACCGGCGCCAAGCAGGTCGGCCTCATCGCGCCCTGGCGCGAGCCGCACACCCCCGTTCTGAAAGCCCTCCTGGCCGAGGCGCGGCGGTTTTCAGGCGCGGCGGCGCGTCCCTGATGCGCCGCCGCGCGCGCGCCCGCGCGCAGCGAAGCGATTGATCTTTGGCCCGGTTTCGATAGGCTGGTGCCGTGATCCCGTTCCCGGAAGTCTGATCAGCATGGCAACCTCTCCCTTTCGGCACCGCGGCGTCCGGGTCGTCGTCGACACGGTCGAGACCGCAGAATTCGACATGCAGATCTATGACATCGCCCCCGAAATCGTCGACACGATCGGGCGCGCGCTGGTCTCGCTGCCCCAGAGCACCGAGGACCGCGCGGTCGGCAACTTCCTGATCCGCGAAATCGCCGGGTTCGATGTGGTCTTCATCATCGGGCGCGAAGACACGACCGTGGTGATCACGATCGGCCGCATCCGCCCGCCAGATCCCGCGAACTCGACCGAGCTTCTTTTGAAATCAGCAGGCATCGCTGCTATATTCAGAGGGGCGACAGGGTTTTGACCCGGACGGAGACCTGCATGACCCGCGACGAGTATCGCTCCATGACCGAGGCCGACCGCATGGCGGCGGCGGCGGCCGCACTGTCCGCGGTCGCGGCAACGCAGGCGCAGGCGCCCGAGCGCGCGCCGGCCGGCGGGGCCCCGTCGTCACCCCCCGACTGGCTCTCCGG
>SLKB01000009.1 GCA_007134805.1 Paracoccaceae bacterium | reverse complement strand
CTCGCCTGTTCGCCGGTCGACTCGGGTGTCAGGCGGCGCGCGGCGGCGAGCTTGCCGGCGAGATCCGGATGGGCGCGCAGCACATCGAGTTGCTCAGACCGGGTTGCCGCACGAAATGCGCGGGCGAGGGCGTTGGTCAATCCGGTTGCCGTGTCATGTGCCGGTCCAAGTTCCAGCGCATATGCCCGCCGCGCGACCCAGGGCGAATGCTCATAGATCCCGCCGAAGCGCTGAACGAAACTGTCGCGGTCCATGCTGCTTGGGCGCTGGCCGCGGCGGTGCGGATGCCTGCTGGCCCAGTGGCGCGCGATATCACCCCGGCGCGCGAACCAGACTCCCTCATGCGCCATGGCATGATCGAGAAAGCGCCGTAACCCCGCAATCTTGCCCGGCCGACCGATGAGCCGGCAATGCAGCCCGATCGAGAGCATTTTCGGCGCCCCCTCAACACCCTCGGCATACAGGCTGTCGAAGGCATCTCGAAGGTAGTGTTCGAAATCCACGCCCGTGACCCAGCCGGGTGCAGTGGCAAAACGCATGTCATTGGCCTCGAGGGTGTAGGGCAGGATCAACTGGTCCCGGTCGCCGAATTCCATCCAGTGGGGCAGATCATCGTCATAGGCGTCCGAGATCCAGTCGAAACACTCGGTCTCGGCCGCGAGCCTGACCGTGTTGATCGAGCAGCGCCCCGTATACCAGCCGCGCGGGGGCCGGCCTGTCACCTCTTCATGCAGTGCGATGGCCCGGGCGATCGAGTCGCGCTCCTCGGCCTCGGGCATGTCCCGGTGTTCGACCCATTTCAGGCCGTGGCTCGCGATCTCCCACTCGGCTGCCTTCATCGCAGCCACCTGCTCGGGGTTGCGGGCCAGCGCTGTTGCGACCCCGAAAATAGTGATCGGAAGATTGCGCGCGGTGAACAGTCTGTGTAGGCGCCAGAATCCTGCCCGTGCGCCGTAATCATAGACCGATTCCATGTTCCAGTGCCGCTGGCCGGGCCACGCGGCAGCGCCCGGGATGTCCGAGAGGAACGCTTCCGAGGCCGCATCGCCATGGAGCAGGCAGTTCTCACCGCCTTCCTCATAGTTCAGGACCAGCGAGATTGCGATCTTCGCCCCGCCCGGCCAATCGGCTTGCGGCGGGGTGGCACCGTATCCTGTGAGATTGCGCGGGTAGCGTTGCACGGGCCATCCTCCAGATTTGTTGATCGTGGTTTACTGCAGAAAGCGTCATTCTGCTTTCTGCGTTTTTTTGAAAGACCTCAAGCGGCACCAACCACTTCCAGGCTGGCACACGCGCCGGCGGTGGAGCAAAAGTAGGGAACTGAAGCGCACAGGAGGGGCAGGAATGGCCGGGTTCTTGACAACGCATGTTCTCGATACGGCGCGCGGCATGCCGGCGCAGGGGTTGAAGATCACGCTCTATCGCCTCGATGACGGCGTGCGCCGCGAAGTGGCGCAGATGGTCACGAATGACGATGGGCGGACCGACAGCCCCATCCTGCCCGCGGGCGCTTTCGCGATCGGCGTCTATGAATTGGTCTTCGCCGCGGGCGGTTACCTGCGCGCCACCGGGCAAGCCGGGCTCGCGCCCTTGTTCCTTGATGAGGTGCCGATCCGCTTCGGTATCAGCGACGCCGAGAGCCATTATCACGTGCCGCTCTTGCTGTCTCCGTTCGGCTACGCGACATATCGCGGAAGCTGATCCACGCATGATCGCACTCAGGCTGCGGGCGCTGTCGCCTCGGTGAGGGCGGCCTTGATCCGCGCGGCCATGAAATCGCTGAAGATCGTCACTTTTGGGTCGCGCAAACGCCGATGCGGCGTCAGTGCCGCGAGCGTCACCGGCAGGGGCGGCGTTGCTTGCGCGACCGGCACCAGCGCGCCACTGCGCAGATGCTCGGCGACCTCGAAGACCGGTTTCAGCACGATCCCGCGCCCATCGAGCGCCCAGCCTGTCAGCACGTCCCCATCGTCCGATTCGAAGGGCCCGGAAATCTTGAAACGTTGGGGCCCGTCCGGGGTCTGCAGGGTCCATTGAAACTCGGGTGCCCCGGGGAAGCGCAGGTTAAGGCAATCATGCCCGTCGCGCAGAAGTGCCGCGCCATCGGCGGGCAGGCCGCGGCGCGTAACATAATTCGGCGCGGCGCAGAGCAGGCGCGGGCAGTCCGCTATCACCCGCATCTTCAGCGCGGAGTCCTCCAGCGGGCCCAGATGGAAGGCGATATCCAGCCCCTCTGCGGTCACATCGATGCTGCGGTCCGAAAGCCGCAGCCGGACTGCGATCTCGGGGTTGTCATCCTTGAATGCCGGCACATGTGGCGCGATCAGGCGGCGGCCGATGCCCAGCGGCGCGGCCACGAACAGCGTCCCACGCGGCTGCGCGGTAGCATGGCTGAGCGCGGCCTCGGCCTCGGCGATCGCATCGAGGATCTTCTGGGCGCCATCGTAGAACAGCTGACCGTTCGAGGTCGGTTGCAACGAGCGCGTCGTGCGATTGAACAAGCGCACCCCAAGGTGTTTTTCGAGCTCGGCCACTCGCGACGAGGCGACCGCGGGCGAGGTGCGCTGATCCCGCGCAGCGGCGGACATGCTGCCCAATTCGTAGACACGCACGAACATTCTGATGTTGCTGAGATAGGCCATGATGATTTTCAGGCGCTGTTTGAAAGTGCTGGGTGTTTTACGGAATTAACAGAAAGCCACTAGGCAGTATAGCGTTGCTTCAAACGCTGACCGAAAGGATCATCCCTGATGCTGGAACTGGCTGTCTTTGGTGCCTGGGCGGAGTTTGCCGTCCGCTGGCTGCATGTGATCACGGCAATCGCCTGGATCGGATCGAGCTTCTATTTCATCGCGCTCGATCTGGGGTTGCGCAAATCGCCCGACCTACCAAAGGGCGCGCATGGCGAGGAGTGGCAGGTGCACGGGGGCGGCTTCTACCATATCCAGAAATACCTCGTCGCACCCGACCGGCTGCCCGAGCATCTGATCTGGCACAAATGGCAAAGCTACTGGACCTGGATTTCCGGCTTCGTGCTGCTGGTGCTCGTATATTACGTCGGGGCCGAGTTCTATCTGATCGATGTCGAGGTGATGGACCTTGCGGTCTGGCAGGCAGTGGTGATCTCGATTGCCTCGCTGGGTGTGGGCTGGCTGATCTATGACACGCTCTGCAAATCTCGCTTTGGCGAGGATAACACGCGGTTGATGCTGCTGTTGTTCGTGCTGCTCGTTGTCATGGCCTGGGGCTATACGCAGGTCTTCTCCGGACGCGCCGCGCTTCTGCATCTCGGGGCGTTCACGGCCACGATCATGTCGGCCAATGTCTTCATGGTGATCATCCCCAATCAGAAAATCGTGGTTGCGGATCTGCGCGCCGGGCGCACGCCGGATGCGAAATATGGCAAGATCGCCAAGCAGCGCTCGACGCATAACAATTACCTGACGCTGCCGGTCCTGTTCCTGATGCTGTCAAATCATTATCCACTTGCCTTTGCCTCGGAATACAACTGGCTGATCGCGGGGCTTGTCTTCCTGATGGGGGTGACGATCCGGCATTTCTTCAACTCGATGCATATCGGGCAGGGCTACAAATGGTGGACATGGGCCGCGACGACTTTGCTGTTTGTCGGTATCATCTGGCTCTCGACGCTCGGCGGGCGGATGCAGGCGGACGAGGAACTGGCGTCACTGCCGCCCTCTGTCGCGCGCTTTGCCGAAGATCCGGGTTTTGAGGATGTCTACTGGACCGTGGTCGGGCATTGTTCGATGTGCCACGCCGAAGACCCGGTCTGGCCGGGGTTGCACTGGGCGCCGAAGGGCGTCTTGCTCGAAACCGAGGCGCAGGTGGCGCGGGCTGCGCAGACCATCTATCTGCAATCCGGGATCAGTCATGCGATGCCGCCCGGCAGGACAGTCTTCATGGCCGAGGAGGCGCGGGCCGAGATCGCGCAATGGTATCGCCGGGTGTCCGGATCCTGAACGCGGCGCATGGCCCGATTGAAAACCGCCCCGCGAGAGACTGCTCGCGGGGCGGTTTCATTCTGGGATTGCCAGGCGCATCAGCCGATCGCAGCGCTGCGCACCTCGTCGTCGATATGGGGCACATATTGTGCGAAGTTCTCGGCGAACATGGCGACAAGCTTGGCAGCCTGGGTGTCGTAGGCAGCACCGTCTGCCCATGTACGGCGCGGGTCGAGCAGGCGGTCGTCCACGCCCACGACAGCGACCGGCACGTCGAAGCCGAAATTCGGATCGCGGCGGAACTCTGCAGTGCTCAGGCTGCCATCGAGGGCCGCTTCGAGAAGTGCCCGCGTGGCCTTGATCGGCATGCGCGCGCCTGTCCCATAGGCGCCACCCGTCCAGCCTGTATTCACGAGCCAGCATTCCGAGCCAAAGCGCGCGATCTTCTCTTGCAGAAGCTTGCCATAGACCTCGGGGCGGCGCGGCATGAAGGGGGCGCCGAAACAGGTCGAAAAGGTGGGCTGCGGTTCGGTCACGCCCTGTTCGGTCCCCGCGACTTTCGAGGTGAAGCCCGACAGGAAGTGATACATCGCCTGCGCCGGCGTCAACCGCGCGATGGGTGGCAAGACACCAAACGCATCACAGGTCAGCATGATGATATTGCGCGGCACCCCACCGAGGGACGACGCCGATGCATTCGAGACAGCCTCGAGCGGGTAGGCGACGCGCATATTGGCCGACAGGCTGTCATCATCGAAATCGAGAGCAAGCGTGTCGGGATCATAGATCATGTTCTCGACCACCGAGCCGAAGCGCGAGGTCGTTGCATAGATCTCGGGCTCTGCACTTGGGTCCAGATTGATCGTCTTGGCGTAGCAGCCACCCTCGAAATTGAAGATCCCGGTGTCCGACCAGCCATGCTCGTCATCGCCGATCAGAGTGCGGGTGGGGCACGCCGAGAGAGTTGTCTTTCCAGTGCCCGACAGCCCGAAGAAAACGGCTGCATCCTCAGGCTTGCCGAGCGCATGATTGGCCGAGCAATGCATCGGCATGATACCCTTGGCAGGCAGCAGGTAGTTCAGCAATGTGAAGACGGATTTCTTGTTCTCGCCCGCATAGGCGGTATTCGCAATCAGGATGAGCTTTTTCTGCAGGTTCAGGGCGATCACTGTGCCCGAGCGGCAGCCGTGACGCGCCGGGTCTGCCGTGAAACTGGGGACGTTGATGATGGTGTATTCCGGGTCGAACTGCGCAAGCTCGTCGGCCGCTGGCCGGCGCAGCAGATGGCGGATGAACAGCCCATGCCAGGCGAGTTCGGTTACGACGCGCACATCGAGCCGGTGCGCCGGATCCGCCCCGCCGTAAAGATCCTGAACGAACATCTCACGGCCCTTGATATGCTCGAGCATGTCGGTATGAAGCCGCTCGAACGCTTCCGGGGCCATTGGTGCATTGTTGTCCCACCAGATCGTCTCTTCGACCTCAGGCGTTCGCACGACGAACTTGTCCTTCGGCGATCGGCCGGTATGCGCACCGGTCGACACGAGGAATGCACCCCCCTGGCCCAGACGCCCCTCGCTCCGCTGGATAGCGGCTTCGACCAACGCCGGCTCGAGCAGGTTGTAATGCACCCGCGCAACACCTGTAATGCCTTGGTCTTCGAGTCGACGTTTCGGGTTCACGCGGGGTGAGGTCATGGGCATGCTCCGTCTGGACGCTCAATTGGCAAAGACTTCGTGTCACAGTTACAAGGTCACGCAAGTTGCGCCGGGATGCGCGACCGCTCAAGGATATCCACCGCGTATAACACCACCGCTTCGTGAAAGCCTAGGAAGTATTCCGTGAGTTAGCGCAATCAGATGGGCGTTAGCGCAATATCAATCCTTTTTTGCGCAAAAGGGTGTTGCGGTTTCGCACTTTGCACATCGAATTGAACGCAAGATCGGAGCCCGCGGAAGTAACATGTTGCGTCTTGGCAAGGTTTGGGCAACCATATGTCAAAAAGAAGCGGCAGGTTGCCGCCCCGAGCAGTGGCATAAGGACAGGTAGATGTCGAAGATCGCCTTGGTTGATGACGACCGGAATATCCTGACCTCGGTCTCCATTTGTCTGGAAGCCGAAGGGTTCGAGGTCGAGACCTATAACGATGGGCAGTCCGCGCTGGAGGCTTTCAATCGCAAGCTGCCGGACATGGCTGTTCTCGACATGAAGATGCCGCGAATGGATGGCATGGAACTCTTGCAGCGGTTGCGCCAGAAAACGCAGATGCCGATCATCTTCCTTACCTCGAAGGATGACGAGATCGACGAGGTTCTGGGTCTGCGCATGGGCGCGGATGATTATGTCAAGAAGCCCTTCTCGCAACGGCTTCTGGTCGAGCGGATCCGCGCCTTGCTGCGCCGCCGGGATGCGGTCGAGGGGGGCGATGAATTTTCCGAGGACGCGAAGGTCATGGTCCGCGGCCAGCTTGAAATGGACCCCTTGCGCCATTCGGTCAAATGGAAAGGCAGTGACGTGACCCTGACGGTGACGGAATTCCTGTTGCTGCAGGCCTTGGCACAGCGCCCCGGCGTGGTCAAGTCGCGCGACCAGCTGATGGATGTGGCCTATGAAGATCAGGTCTATGTCGATGACCGGACCATCGACAGCCACATCAAGCGCCTGCGCAAGAAGATGCGCAATGTCGATCCGGAATTCTCGTCGATCGAGACGCTCTATGGTATAGGCTACAAGTATAACGAGGCGTGACGGCGTGAGGCCAGGGAGTGAAGCTCTCTGTTGACAGCGGGTGCAAGGGTGCGAAGCGGGGCGAGATCGGCCAGAAATGACATCGTTCTCGGGGATGACTGGGTTGGTCCGGGTGATGCTGTCGAGACGGAGGTCCGCGAAAGGAGAGCACGGCGTGGCCTTGTCAGCATATCGAGCTCGCCGCTTGCGCGCAAGATCGCCTTGTTTAATCTCGTTGCGCTGGTTCTACTGGTCGCAGGCATCCTTTTCACCAACCCTTTCCGCGAGTCGCTTCTTCGCCAGCAGCAGGAGATGCTCGGCGCGAATGTGCAGATCCTCGCCGACGTCCTGTCCGCTGCAGGCGGGCTGGAGCCGAGCGCCGAGATCCTGATCGAGCACCTCTCGCTCGATCAGCGCTACGAGCTGTTCTTCATCGATCGGACGGGCGCGATCAGCGCGCAATTGCGCGGGCGTTTACCGCCCGACCACTCCGGCCTGCCTGATCGAACCACG
>SLKB01000232.1 GCA_007134805.1 Paracoccaceae bacterium | reverse complement strand
TAATTCCGTGCCTGGCATCTGGAGAATCTGGCATCTGGAGAATCCGGTCAGTCAGCGGCTGCAGACGATCCCCGGCATCGGCGTGATCACCGCGACGGCGCTGGCGGCCAGCATCCCCGACGCCTCGGTCTTCAGGTCGGGTCGGCACTTCACCGTCTTCCCTGGCCTCGTGCGACGACCGAATTCGACGGGAACGACAGGCCGGGGCGGATCTCCAAGATGGGCTGTCCCTACCTGCGCATACTGCTGGTGAACAGCGTCACGGCAGTGATGCGGCGGATCAGGACTGCGGAGGGCGCGACGGCCATCTGGATCAGGCGGCTTCTGGACAGGAAACCCCCGCGCCTTGCGACCGTCGCAATCGCCAACAAGACCGCCCGGATCGTCTGGGCCGTGATGCTGCGGGGCGAGGAATACCGCAGGCCCGCCATGGTTTGAGAGACAACGCGGCCCGTCTGGCGGCCGCCTGAGTTGCGAGGGCAGTGAAGGTGATGATGATCGACAAGGGCTGGGGGTATGAAACCTCGGGTGCCTCATCTCCGGCAAGCTGCGCCATGCCCCGGGCGCCGCGCGCGCGCCCTTCGGTGCGCAAGGGTCCGGCGGGCGCGGCCTTGCGGCCCGCCGGCCGCGCATCAGACCTTGCGGGTGTAGAGGACGGCCATGCTGTCATGCAGGGTGATCGGACCGCCCAGATACTCACCGCCGATCGGCGGCGTGCGCAGCGCGACATGCCACCCGCCACCCTCGAGCCCCGGAATGGGCAGCGCGGTCGGGTCGATCTCGAACAGCGGCTTGCCTTCGAGATGCGCGATCATGAAGACCTGCTCGCCATCGGGACCATGGCGCAGGCAGCGGAAGGCGACCGTGCCCCTGGTCGGCATGTGATAGTCGAACACATCGCCCGGCCCGTGATTGTCGCGCAGCCACGGCCGCGCAGCCCGGAATTCGCGCAAGCCCAGCATGTAGTCGGTATGCGCCTCGCCCAGCCGATCGACATAATTCGCGACATTGCAGTAATCATGCATGTCGTCCATCCACGCGCGCGCCACCTGCTTGAGCGTTGCCGCGTCATAGGGCGCCGGCCCGTCAAGCGGGGGGTCGACCGCGTTCAGAAGCGTCGCCATCACGTCGAGGTCGTAATCGGTGGCCTCGACCAGCGCGGGCAGCATCACGAAAAACCGGCTCAGCATCTCGCGGTTCTCGAAGCCGAGCTGCTTCATCCGGGTGAAATTGCCCGGCTCCAGATAGGTATAGGCATCGACCTGCCAGTTGAGCGAGATCGCTTCCTCGGCGACCACCTTGACGCCGTATTGATCATCCTGATTGCGGATGAACCCCCATGAGGCCCGCGCCATGGCATTCAGGAAATCCATCGGCACCCCGGGAAAGGCCACATAAGTCAGCATCTGCGCGGCCGGATGATCATAGGCCTTGTCGAGGATCTCCATCCGTGTGTCGCCAAGGCGGGTGTTGATGTTCAGCTTGGGGTTGATCTGCGTACCGCGGCGCAACGTGTCATGATTGGCACAGCCTGAGATCCAGTTGGCGCCATGGGTCACGATCTCCTGGATGCGCCAGAACTTCGACAGCCAGAACGTGTAGAGAAACGGTGTGTTATGCGCGAAGGTCAGCGGGCCCCACTGGAACACGTCATCGTCGCGCTGCGCCTCGATCACGGCGCGGTAGTCGGAGCTGAGCTCCCAATCCTCGTCCGGCCAGGGCCTGCCATCCTCGAAGACGAACCAGGGGCGGAACTTGCGGCCCCCGACCTCCTGCACGATATCGGCCATTTCCTGCAGATACTCGTCGTCATGGCGCAGCATCTGCGCATCGGCATCCCACCACTTGAAATCCTGCGCGCCGTCCACGCGCACCCCGTCGGCGCCGAAATTCACCTTGCGCCGCTGCATTTCCAGCAGGATCGCGCGCACCACCGGGTGGCGGTAATTCAGGTTCTGCCCGTACATGTTGGGGCCTGCGAAATAATGATGGCTCAGCCCACGCAGCCCCTGATTATCGCTATGCCCGAAAACGACATCGAGGATGAGCTTCTTCGGCCCGCCCGGGAAATTGTGCAGCACCGACGCCAGATCGACGAGCTCATCGGGGCGGTCACTCTCCAACAGGGACGGGTTCACACCCGCCATCCCGGTGATCACCACATCATAGCCCCAGTTGGTCGTGTCGGGGCGCCGGATATCGACGACGAGGCTCTCTTCGGTATCCTCGATCTCGGTCCAGAAATCGGGGCCGGCCTCGTAGACGGTCGTGGGCTCTACCGGCAGAAGCTGCACCGCGTCATAGCCCAGGAAGATGCGGTCCGCCGGGTCCAGCGCCGCGCCCTGGATCACCCGTTCAGCGAGCATCGTGAAGTGACGCGCAAGCCCTGCAAGGCTCATGCTCGCGGTCGCCGTGGGCACATGGATCTGCAGGATGTTCGTGGGCGGGCCGAACTTGTGCACGGCGTCCTCGGGCAGCGCCGCGTAATAGGCCTTGTCGCCGCGCGCCGCCTGCATCGCATCGACATCATAATATTCCGCCGGCGCGAACGGCGCGAACGGAACCGAGGCCGAGAGCGGATCGAGGATCCGGTTCCACTGGTTTTCCGCATCGCGCCAGACGAGCGAGTAGAAACTGCCCACGCTCTCGCGCGTGCCCGCGCGCATACCGTCAATGGCCGCGACACACCACGCATCGATCCGCGCAATCGGCACGCGCGTGCGGCGGAAGCTCAGCGTCTGGCGCGACCGCGACAGCGCCGGCGTGCCCTCTATATCGAGCACCTCGATAAAGATGTCGTCATCGAAAACCCGTCGCTCCTGCAGTTCGGGCGCCCAGAAGATCACCTCGCAGACATCGCCCGAGCGTTGCGCGCCAAGCCGTCTTGCAATCTCGCGCGCGGCATCGAAATTCGACTTTCCGCCATGGAGCACCTGCAGCACCCACTCGGCCAGAGCCCTTGTTGCCTCTGAATTCTGCGCAACCGGTCCCGTCTCGGTCTTGATGTCCATGATCTTCCCTCACTTGCAGCGCTGTGGTCGCGGGCGCACGCGCGTGGCGCCTCTCCTGCCGACCTTTCAGAAGGAAAATGTAGAACAAAAGGCACGAGGCGTCTATCGCGCGCCCCGGGAGCACCCCCCGACTGACCGCCGAATGCGCCCTCAATCGCACGGGCGCAGGGCGGTTGCGACATAATTCACCGACAGGTCGCGTTCCGAAATCCCCCAGCGCCAGGACAGCTTGTCGAACACGAACCCCTTGCGATCCACGACCTCCAACCCCGCCCGCCCGAGCATCGCGGACAGCTCGTCCGGTGTGACGAATTTCGACCATTCATGCGTCCCCCGCGGCAACCAGCGCAGGACCATCTCGGCACCGAGGATCGCCAGCAGGTAGCTTTGCGGCGTGCGGTTGAGCGTCGAGCACAGCATCAGCCCGCCCGGCCGGACCAGATGCCCGCAGGCGTCGAGAAAGGACTGCGCATCGGCCACATGCTCGATCACTTCCATGCCGAAGACCACATCGAACTGCGCGCCCTCGGCCACCAGATCCTCGGCCGCGATCGCGCGATAGGTGATCTCAAGTCCGTGCTGTGCCGCATGCATCCCGGCCACCGCGACATTGCCCTGCGCCGGATCGACGCCCAGCACCTCGGCGCCGAGCCGCGCCATCGGCTCGCACAAGAGCCCGCCACCGCAGCCGATATCGACGACTCGCAGCCCCGCGAAAGGCCGGGGCTGCGTCAGGTCGCGGTCGAACTCGGCCGCGATCTGGGCGGTGATGTAATCCAGGCGGCAGGGGTTGAGTATGTGCAGCGGCTTCAGGCTGCCCTCCGGGTCCCACCAATCCTGCGCCATGGCCTCGAATTTCGCGATCTCGCTTGGGTCGACAGTCGATGCTTGCATGCGTCCTCCGGGTTTTTGGTCTGATCCCCATGGCAGCGGGGCCTGACACGATATATACTCGCACAGATGGACAAGTCTGCAGCACATGACAACACGGCATCGGCGCTTTACCCGATTGCAGAGCCGTTCGACCAACGGCTGCTCGAGGTGGGCGACGGCCACAAGCTTTATGTCGAGCAATGCGGCCATCCCAAGGGCCTGCCGGTCGTCGTGCTGCATGGTGGCCCCGGTGGCGGCTGCAGCCCGACGATGCGCCGCTTCTTCGATCCGGAAAGCTACCGCGTGATCCTGTTCGACCAGCGCGGCTGCGGGCGGTCGAAACCTGCAGCCTCGGTGAACGCGAATACCACGCAGCACCTGATCGGCGATATCGAGCATATCCGCCAGATCCTCGAGATCCCGCGCTGGATGGTCTTCGGGGGCAGCTGGGGCGCGACGCTCGCGCTCGCCTATGCGCAGGCCCATCCGCAATCGGTGGCCTATCTGATCCTGCGCGGCGTTTTCTTGGGCACACGGGCCGAGCTGGAGTGGTTCTATGGCGGCGGGGCCGCGCGCTTCTTCCCCGATATCTGGGCGCAGTTCATCCGCCCGATCCCCGAGGACGAGCATCACGATCTGATCGCGGCCTATGCCCGCCGCCTCTTCAGCGGCGACATGCACCAGGAAAACCGCTTCGCCCGCGCCTGGACGCGCTGGGAAAACGCGCTCGCCTCGATCGAGACGCGCGGCCTTGGCATGGGCGACGCGCCCAGCGACTACGCCCGCGCCTTCGCCCGGCTCGAGAATCACTATTTCTCGAATGGCTGCTTCCTGGGCGAGGATGGCGCGCTCATGCGCAACATCGCGCGGATGCGCGACATTCCCGGCACCATCGTGCAGGGCCGCTACGACATGATCTGCCCGCCGCGCACGGCCTGGGCGCTGCATGCCGAATGGGGCCGCTCGCGACTGGAAATGGTCCCCGTCGCCGGCCACGCCCTCTCCGAGCCGGGGATCAGCGCCGAGCTTCTGCGCGTGATGAACCAGCTGCGCCACGATGCACACCGGCTCAAACTCTGAGCGTGGCACCCGCCATGCGCGCGCCCGCCTGTGCGCAAGCACAGGCAGCACCCGCGCGCGGGTGCAGCGCAGCAGTCGCGCGCGGCCGCTCCCCCCTCCCCCGCCGGCCGTGCACGCGCTCCTGCCGAAATCGCGCGCCTTCGCCGCGCGCGGGGGTTGCATCCGCGCGCGCGCTTGTCTATATCCCATCCAACAGCGGCGCCCACCCGGGCACCACCGGAAAATTCAACGGGCCGCGCGCCCGTTTTTTTGTGCTTGTGCCCGAGGGGGGCACCCGATGACCAACCTGCCACCAAGCGACCTGCCACCGGACCCCGACGCATCCGGGCTCGCCAATGACCTCATCGCGCGCACGGCGATGGACCAGCGCCTCGCCGCGCTGATCACACCCGTGATCGAAGGCCTCGGCTTCGAGCTGGTGCGGCTGCGGCTGATGGCAGGCAGGACGCGCACGCTGCAGATCATGGCCGACCGCCCCGAGGGCGGGATCGAGGTGGATGATTGCGCGCGCATCTCCACAGCGGTCTCGGCCATGCTCGATGTCGAAGACCCCCTTGAGGAGGCCTATACGCTCGAAGTCTCGAGCCCCGGCATCGACCGCCCGCTCACGCGCCTGAAGGATTTCGCCGACTGGGAAGGCTATGAAGCGCGGGTCGAGACCTCCGAGCTCATCGACGGGCAGCGGCGCTTCCGGGGCGTGCTCGCCGGCGTCGAGGGTGACGAAGTGCTCATCGAGATCGCGGAGAACGACGCGCCCGTCACCATCGGGCTGAAATTCGCCTGGCTGTCGGACGCGAAACTGGTGCTGACCGACGAGCTGATCACCGAGATGCTGCGCGCCCGCAAGGCGCGCGGCGCGATCGACGCAGGCGATTTCGACGAGATTGAAACTGAAGCGGACGCGCAGGGCGCCCCTTCCGAGGAGGAGTGAGAGATGGCAATCACCTCTGCCAACCAGCTTGAGCTGTTGCAGACCGCCGAGGCAGTCGCGCGCGAGAAGATGATCGACCCCGAACTGGTCGTCCAGGCGATGGAGGACAGCCTCGCCCGCGCCGCCAAGTCGCGCTACGGCGCCGACATGGATATCCGCGTCCATATCGACCGCAAGACCGGCGTTGCCGCCTTCACCCGCGTGCGCACGGTCGTGGCCGAGGACGCGCTCGAGAACCACCATGCCGAGCTGACCGTCAGCCAGGCCCGCCCCTATCTCGAGGACCCGCAGATCGGCGACGAGGTGGTCGATCAGGTGCCCCCGGTCGAGCTGGGCCGGATTGCCGCGCAATCGGCCAAGCAGGTGATCCTGCAGAAGGTCCGCGAGGCCGAGCGCGACCGCCAGTACGAGGAATTCAAGGACCGCGCGGGCACCATCATCAACGGTGTCGTCAAGCGCGAGGAATACGGCAATATCGTCGTCGATATCGGCCGGGGCGAAGCCGTGCTGCGCCGCAACGAGAAGATCGGCCGTGAAAGCTACCGCAATGGCGACCGCAT
Source organism: Paracoccaceae bacterium (assembly GCA_007134805.1). Lineage (GTDB taxonomy): Bacteria > Pseudomonadota > Alphaproteobacteria > Rhodobacterales > Rhodobacteraceae > Roseinatronobacter. The sequence continues at coordinate 804 of SLKB01000232.1, read as the reverse complement.
CCGCTGCTATGTCAAGGATGTCCGCCGCGAGGCCCGCGGCCCGCAGATCTTCCTGTCGCGCACGGCCCCCGAATTCATGGCCGAGCTGTTCAAGATGGAAGTGCCCGAGATCTACGACGGCATCATCGAGATCAAGGCCGTCGCGCGCGATCCCGGCTCGCGCGCGAAGATCGGTGTGATCTCCTACGATTCCGGCATCGACCCGGTCGGCGCCTGCGTGGGGATGCGCGGCAGCCGCGTGCAGGCCGTGGTCAACGAGTTGCAGGGCGAGAAGATCGACATCATCCCCTGGACCGAGGATCAGGCGACCTTCCTGGTCAACGCGCTGCAACCGGCCGAGGTCAGCAAGGTCGTGATCGACGACGATGCCGGCAAGATCGAGGTGGTCGTGCCCGATGACCAGCTCTCGCTCGCCATCGGGCGGCGCGGGCAGAATGTGCGGCTGGCCAGCCAGCTCACCGGGCTCGATATCGACATCATGACCGAATCGGATGATTCCGCCCGCCGCCAGGCCGATTTCGCCGAGCGCACCAAACTGTTCATGGACGAGCTGGATATCGACGAGATGATGGCCCAGCTTCTCGTGGCCGAGGAATTCACCGCGCTCGAGGAAGTCGCCTATGTCGAGCTGGACGAGCTGCTCGCCATCGACGGGTTCGACGAGGAAACCGCCGAGGAATTGCAGACCCGGGCGCGCGAACGGCTCGAAGCCGCCGCCGCGGCCGCGCTCGAGACCGCGCGCAGCCTCGGCGCCGAGGACAGCCTGATCGCGTTCGAAGGGCTCAGCCCGAAGATGGTCGAGGC
>SLKB01000032.1 GCA_007134805.1 Paracoccaceae bacterium | reverse complement strand
GTCAGTTTGCCAAGGCCCACATGCGGATGCGGCCGGACATCCATACTCTGCGGTGTCAGGGCTTCTGCCGGGTCGGCCTGATCAATTAAGTTGCAACGCCCCACAACTTGCCGCCTGGGGGCCGACAGCATTTGTGCTGCCGGGCTCGAGGGGCGGATTCCAGTTGATCGCATCACTCCTGCCTCGGGACTTGCAGGACAGCTGGTCAGGGCGCTTGTACGCGACGTCAGCGCCCGGCGATTCGTGCCCCGTCCGAAAGGTTGCTCGGCGGGAAGAGCACCACGTGGTCCCCTGTGGAAAGCCCGCTCAGGATCTCGGTCGTCTCGCGTGCCTGCTGGCCGATCTCCACAAGGCTGAGCACGGCGCGGCCGTTCTCGGCGCGGAACACGGCCCAGCCACCCTCGTGCCGAAAGAGCGCGCTTTGCGGAATCTGCAGGACATCTTCGCGGTCCGACAAGATTATACGGGCCAGCACACGGAACTGATCGCCCAGACCGGGACGATCCTCGGGCGGGCTGAGCAGGTCAAGATGCACGCGCACGCGCTGTTCCTCGATACCCAGCGCCGAGACGCGCGTGAAGGCCGCAGGCTCCACCCGGCGCACGCGCGCGTCAAGAGCAGCTGCCCCGCCCCATCGCTCGACAAGGGCGGTCGCACCCTGCGCGACGCGCGGCGCATCGGTCGAGAGAAGGTCGATCTCTATTTCAAGATCGGTGACATCGCCGATTGACAGAAGCGGCGTGCCGGCGCTGACGGGGCGGGCGTTGCGATCGGTCACCGAAAGCACCGTGCCGGTCAGCGGCGCACGGATCTGGACGCAGCATTCATTTGCGTCACCGTTGGGCAGGAACTGCGTCTCTGGCCCCAGAAGCTGGGCCTGCGCGCGCAGGAGTGCGGCGCGCGCGAGGTTGCGCTCGGCCTGCGCGCCCTCGACATTCTGGCGGGCCGTGGTGACGGCCTGCTGCAGGTCTTCGAGCATCCGCTGAGAGATCGTGCCCGAAGCCGCAAGCGCCTGGCCACGCTCATACTGGCTCTCGGCATGCGCCAGCGCCGAATCCGCGCTGGCGATCCGTGTGTCGGCGAGCGACAGCGCGGCCTCGGCCTCGGTCACGGCGGCCTGGGCCTGTGCGCGGGTGCGCACGTCCATCAGCGCAGGATCAGCTGGCTGGATCACGGCGACGACTGTCGCGCCCTGCTCGACCCGGTCGCCCACCTGCACCGGCGAGCGCGTGGTGGTGCCCGCGATCGGAGCGGCGATCATGTAGGGCTCTCGCACACGGGCGATGCCTTCGCCCGTGAGGCTGATCTGCATCTGCCCGCGCCAGGCCGGAGCCAGATCGACAGCCTGCGGGTCCGGCCAGAGCATCCATACGAGCCCGCCGATCACGCCAATCCCGGCCAGTGCCGATACGATCATGCGCCCTGAAACGATCATCCCATGCCTCCTTTCCTGTCTCAATCCCGCGCCTTGAGCGCGCTTGCCAGATCAACCCGGTCGAGCCTGCGTCGCACCAGGAGGACCGATGCCAGCGCCGCAAGCAGTACAGCAATCGAGGCCATCGCGAAGGTCCGGCGTGAAATCGCGAAAGGCAGTTGCACCACATCGGTCGAGATCGCCTCGACCATACCTTGCGCAAACTGATAGCCCAGCAGCCAGCCGATCGGCACGGCAAGCACGGCCAGCAACATGATCTCGCCCACAAGGACGAAACCCACCTCGGCGCGCGTGAAGCCCAGCACGCGCAGGGTCGCAAGTTCATGACTGCGTTCGGACAACTGGATGCGCGCAGCGTTATATACCACGCCCACCGCAATCATGAGCCCGATCGTGGTGTAGATCAGCGCCATGGTCAGCAGGCTTTCGTTGAGGGTCGCATCGAACTGATCGCGCACGTCCTGCCAGTCCGACAGCCCTGCGATCGCGGGCAGTGTCTTGATCCTCTCCTGCAACGCAGCCATCTGGGCTGGATCGACGCGCAGATGGATCTGGTTGACCTGCGGGGCGATGCGCATGGCCTCGAACAGGGCGGCCTGCGAGATATGCACTTCGCCGCCGAAGCTCTGGTGGATGACACGCGTGACAGGCAGATCGAGCACCTCGCGCGGGGGGGTGAGGAGCTCGACCTGAACCCGGCTCCCGGGGCGCACATCGAGATTGCGCGCGAGCCGCTCGGGCAGCACGAGCCCTGCACCGGGCAGCGTCACGGGCCCTGTATAGTCATCGATCAAGCGGGCAAGCTGCGCGCCCTCACCATGGGCCTGCATCGCAGTCAGATGCGTGCGATGGCCATTGATCAGCCGGACCGGCACAGCATAGCCGCCCTCGGCCGCCACCACACCAGGCAGTGCATAGGCATCCTCGACCGCGCGCGCAGGTTCGGCGCTGGCCAGCGCGAGCGTCACCTGCTGGCGATTGCCCTGATCGAAAACGCGCTCCTGCACGACAGCGATGGCATCGAAGACGAAATAGGACGAGACGAGCACGCCCACGGACATCGACACGCCCAGAACCGTGATCGCCGCGCGCCCCGGCCAGCGCAGAATCGAACGCAGGATCATCATCGCGCTCTGGCGCAGGCGCAAGGCCACCAGCAGACGGTCGGCCCGCCCGCGCGAGAAACGTGGCGGTGCGGGCGGCGACATGGCCTCGGCGGGCGCAAGACGGATCGCGGCATTCATCGCCCGGAACGCGCCCAGAAAGACAGCCAGAAGCCCCAGCGCCCCCGAGAGCGCCACGGCCCCCAGCGCCGGATCGCGCATCAGAAACGGGAAGCGGAAGAAATCGCCATAGATGGCGAGCATCCCCTCGCCCAGCCACCAGCCTGCGCCCCAGCCGATGGCCAGCCCCAGCACGCCAATCAGCCCTGCAAGCTTCATGTAGTGCGCGCCGATCTCGAGCCGGTGGTAGCCCAACGCACGCATCAGCCCGATCTGCGCGCGCTCCATCGCGATCAGCCGCGTCAGTACCATATTGACCAGGAACCCCGCCACCAGAAGGAAGATCGGCGGCAGAAACAGGGCGAGCGCCCCAAGCTGCTGCAACTCGCTGTCGAGAAAAGCGTGGCTCGTCTGATCCGTGCGCGGCTGGGCCCCCACACCGCCAAAGGGTTCGAGCAGATGGTCAAGCTCTGCGATCACGGCGCGCGTATCGGCACCGCGCGCGAGCCGCAGCGCGACATCGTTGAACGCGCCCTCCATGTCCTTGAGCGCGGCCGCACCGGCCTCGTTGAGCCAGATCACGCCAAAGCGGCTGTCATCGGGCATCATCATCCCTGGTGCGACAGTGTAGATGAATTCGGGCGAGAGCACCCAGCCCGTCACCTCGAGTTCGCGTAACTGGCCATTGAGCACGGCACGCAGAGTGCTGCCCGGGACAAGGCCATGGGCTTCGGCGAAAGGCTCGTTGAGCGCGATCTGGCTCAGTTGGTCGGGGTCGGGCAGCCGGCCGCGGCGCACAAGGGGGACGTTCAGCCCCACGCTCGGGTCCGGCGGCATCGAGACGATCCGCCCCATCGCAGGAGCACCGACCCCGTCGATATCGAGCACGGCATGAAAGCTGATCCGCCCATCAACCTGCGCCACGCCGTCAATCTCGGCGATTTCTGCGAGCAGGCCATTGGGCGCGCGGGTCGCCTGAGCGAAGATATCAGCGAAGCGGTGATGGTCGTAATAGGCCGCTTGCGTGCCAGTCAGTGCGCGCTGGGTGCTCTGGGCTGCGACCATGATCATGATCCCGCAGGCCAGCACCATGGCAATCGCAAGGCTCTGCGCCCAGATGCGCCTGAGATCGCGCAGGAGCTTTCGGTCAAGTGCCTTCACCAGCTGACCTCCGCCGGGCTGACGCGGGCCGTGTTGGGCTCGTCGCTGCTGACGCGCCCATCCGTCAGCGTGACCACGCGATGCGCGATGCGCTGGATGTCGGCATTATGCGTGATCAGCACTGTCGCAGTGCCCAGTTCCTCGTTTACGCGGCAGAGCGCCTCGAGCACCTGCACGCCGGTCTTGCTGTCGAGCGCGCCCGTCGGTTCGTCGCACAAGAGGACATCGGGCTGTTTCGCGATCGCGCGGGCGATGGCCACGCGCTGCTGCTCGCCGCCCGACAACTCGGCCGGGAAGTGATCGAGCCGCCCGCCCAGCCCCATCAACTCCAGCGCTGCTTCGGGGCGCAGCGGATTGCGCGCGATTTCGGTGACAAGGGCCACATTCTCGCACGCGGTCAGGCTGGGCACGAGATTGTAGAACTGGAACACGAAGCCTACATGATCGCGCCGGTAGCGCGTAAGCTCGGCGTCGCTGGCACGGGTGAGTTCGGTCTCGCGGAAGAAGACCTGCCCTTCGGTCGGCTTGTCGAGCCCGCCCAGAATATTCATGAAGGTCGATTTACCAGAGCCCGACGCGCCGAGCAGAACCACCATCTCGCCTTCTTGCAGAGACAAGGTGACCCCGCGCAGCGCCCGGACCTCGACCGCGCCCGTGCGAAACACACGGGTGACGTCCTGCGCGACGAAGATCGGCCGCGTTGTGTCAGGTGCCAAGGTCATCATAAGGCCCGCCTAGCAGCGAATATGCTGCACCACATTGACACGCATCAAATCATGTCGAGTGTAGCATGCAGCGCGTCCAGGCGCGCTGCACCAGCAGGCGGTCACCGGGATTTTTTCACATATGTCGCAAATATCATGCCGAGGTGACGCAAACATTCACCACAAGCGCGCCATCATGCATCATGCTGACCCGGACCGCCCCAGCATCGCCCCACCTGTGGAAGGCCCGCAATGACCCACTTCTCTGCATTCGCACTTGTCAAGAACGCACTCTCTGGCCATCGCAACTGGCCCGCGCAATGGCCCGAGGCGCAGCCGAAAGCCGAGTATGACGTGGTGATCGTGGGCGCGGGCGGGCATGGGTTGGGCGCGGCGTATTACCTCGCGAAAGAGCATGGCATCACGAATGTCGCAGTGATCGAGAAAGGCTGGCTCGGCGGGGGCAATACCGGGCGGAACACGACGATCATACGCTCGAACTACCTCTATGACGAAAGCGCGCGGCTTTATGACCATTCGCTCGACCTGTGGGACGGGCTGAGTCAGGAATTGAACTATAACGTGATGTTCTCGCGCCGCGGCGTGATGATGCTGGCGCATAATGTCCATGATGTGCAGTCCTTCCAGCGCCATGTGCATTCGAACCGGCTGAACGGGGTCGACAATCGCTGGCTGACACCGAAACAGGCCAAGGAGTTCTGCCCGCCGCTCGATATCTCGGCCTCGGCGCGCTATCCGGTGATGGGCGCTGCGCTGCAGATGCGCGCGGGCACTGCGCGCCATGACGCGGTCGCTTGGGGCTACGCGCGCGCCGCGGCGGCGCGCGGGGTCGATATCATCCAGAACTGCCCTGTCATCGCCATTCGGCGCTGCGCCGGTGGCCATGTGGAGGGGGTCGACACGGCCAAAGGATTCATCCGCGCGAAGAAGGTCGCGGTTTCGGCGGCGGGCCATACCTCGGTCCTAATGGACAGTGCCGGGTTGCGCATGCCGCTTGAAAGCTTCCCGCTGCAGGCGCTGGTCTCCGAGCCTGTTAAGCCGGTCTTTCCCTGCGTCGTGATGTCGAACGCGGTGCATGCCTATATCAGCCAGTCCGACAAGGGAGAGTTGGTCATCGGTTCGGGCACGGACCAATATACAAGTTACAGCCAGCGCGGCGGTCTGCCACTGATCGAGCACACTGTCGCGGCCATCACAGAAATCTTTCCCATCTTCACGCGCATGCGGATGCTGCGCAAATGGGGCGGGATCGTCGATGTGACGCCGGACCGCTCGGCGATCCTGGGCAAGACACCCGTGCCGGGGCTCTATGTGAATTGCGGCTGGGGCACTGGCGGGTTCAAGGCCACGCCAGGGGCTGCGCATCTTCTGGCCTGGACCGTGGCGAAGGATGCGCCGCACAAGATCAACGCGCCCTTCACCCTGGAACGCTTCACCACGGGCCGGCTGATCGATGAGGCTGCCGCCGCCGCCGTCGCGCATTGAGGACCATCCCATGCTTCTGATCCACTGTCCCTATTGCAACGCCACCCTGCCAGAGGTCGAGTTCACCTATGCCGGCGAGGCGCATATCGCACGCCCCGCCGATCCGAGCACGCTCAGCGACGAGGAATGGCGCGACTACCTGTTCATCCGCTCGAACGTGAAGGGGCCACATTATGAACGCTGGCGCCACCAGCATGGCTGCGGGCGATTCTTCAACGCGCTGCGCGACACGGTGAGCGACCGTTTCATCACAACCTATAAGACCGGCGCGCCGCGTCCGCCGCTGCTCACGCAAGAGACCCCGTCATGAGCCGCTACCGCATCCCCGGCAAGGGCCGGGTCGACCCTTCTGAGACCCTGCATTTCCGCTTCGACGGCGTGGCTTATGAGGGCATGCGCGGCGATACGGTCGCCTCGGCGCTGCTGGCGCATGGCATCCATCTCATGGGGCGGAGCTTCAAGTATCACCGCCCGCGCGGCCCTGTCACGGCCGGATCCGAGGAACCCAACGCCCTCATCGGCACATCACGCGGGCCGGGCCGGTTCGAGCCCAACACCCGCGCCACGGTCCAGGAACTGCGCAAGGGCCTCGTCTGCGAAAGCCAGAACCGCTGGCCCGGGCTGAAATTCGACATCGGCGCGGTCAATGACCGGCTGCACCCGCTGTTCTCGGCCGGGTTTTACTACAAGACCTTCATGTGGCCGCGCAGCTTCTGGGACAAGCTCTATGAGCCGGTGATCCGCGCGGCGGCGGGCTTGGGCAAATCGCCCTCCCGGCCCGACCCGGACAGCTATGCCTCGCGCTATCTGCATTGCGATGTGCTGATCGTGGGCGCCGGGCCCGCGGGGCTCGCCGCAGCCGAGGTCGCCTCAGGGGCCGGGCTGCGCGTGACGCTTGTCGATGAAGGGGCCGAGGCAGGCGGGGCGCTGCTGTCTGACCCAGATGTGATGATCGACGGCCAGCCCGCATGGGCGTGGCTGGAGGCCTGCATGGAACGGCTGCGCGAAAAGGGCGTGCAGATCCTGATGCGCACGACCGCGATCGGGTACTACCATCAGAACATGGTGGGGCTCGTACAGCGCCTGACCGACCATCTCGACACGCCCCCCGAGGGTGCGCCCCGCGAACGGCTGTGGCGGGTGCGCGCGGGCCATGTGGTGCTGGCGCAGGGCGCGCAGGAGAAGCCGCTGGTCTTTGACGGCAATGACCGACCCGGCGTCATGCTCGCGGGGGCGG
>SLKB01000197.1 GCA_007134805.1 Paracoccaceae bacterium | reverse complement strand
TGCGCCAAGCCCAGCCGGAGCTTGCGCGCGGCGTCACCAAGGGGGTGATGCACAAAAACACCGCTGCGCGGAAAATGTCGCGCCTGTCGGCGCGTCTCAAGGGGATTCAAGCCTGAGTTTTACCTGATTTAACATATTGTTATGAAACAGATAAAGGCACCTCGCGGGTGCCTTTTTTCATGCCGATTCCAATGCCCCCCGACAGCCGCCATCGCGATTCTTTCGGGCTAGGTGACACGTCAAGCCTGTTGTTCGGTTGCGTCGCCCGGAGCCGTGTTGTTAACGTTGGTCCAACGACTCGCAGCGTCCTTTGGGGGGGCGCCGAGGGACTCGACCTCAGGTTGAATTCTGGGGTAGAGATCACCTTGGCGGCATGGCAGATTCGGCCCGGTCGTGGCCAGGTCTGCGATGCCAAAGCAGAGTTCACGTGGTGAAAAGCGATCGCGGATGCCGTAGCCGGCGTCATGCGGTTTCTATCTGTCGAGGGTGGTTTACCGCCCTCTTTGATGCTGGGGCGGGAGTTGGCCCGAATGGTTGGAAAAGAAGAAGAAAGCTGGGACAGGATGGGCGCGGAGCATTGGGCAGGGATCTCGGAAGACCTCAGGCGCGAGGTCGGCGAGAGCAACCACAAGAGTTGGATCGAACCGCTCGAATGCATCGGGGTGCGCGACGGGGTGCTCAGCCTGCGCGCGCCGTCGCGCTTTGTCGGGGATTGGGTCAAGCGCAATTACCACGATCAGATCATCGCCCGGCTGCGCAGCAATGGCGCGCCGGTGGCACGGCTGGATTTCGTCGTCCATGCATCCCGTGCGGATAGCGCCCCCGCCGTCCATTCCGATCTGCGCGGGGCTTCAAGAAACGGGTCCGAGTCCCTTCAGGATCCGGGCAATGGCCAGTTCGGCGATCTGAAAGGCGGCCCGCTGGACGCGAAACTCACCTTCGAGAATTTCGTCGTCGGCAAACCCAATGAACTGGCCCATGCGGCCGCGCGGCGTGTGGCCGAAGCGGCGCCTGTGACTTTCAACCCGCTTTTCCTCTATGGCGGGGTGGGGCTTGGCAAGACGCATCTCATGCAGGCGATCACCTGGGAGTTGAAAGAACGCCGGCCTGATCTGCAGGTTCTCTATCTCTCGGCCGAGCAGTTCATGTATCGCTTCGTGCAGGCGCTGCGTGACCGCCAGGTGATGGATTTCAAGAACCTGTTCCGGTCCACCGACGTGCTGATGGTCGATGATGTCCAGTTCATCGGCGGCAAGGACAATACGCAGGAAGAGTTCTTCCACACGTTCAATGCGCTGATCGACCAGAACAAGCAGATCGTGCTCTCTGCGGATCGCGCGCCCGGCGAGATCAAGGATCTCGAGGCGCGGATCTCGTCGCGGATGCAATGCGGGCTGGTGGTCGATCTGCATCCGACGAATTACGAGCTGCGACTCGGCATCCTGCAACGCAAGGCGGCACTCTTTGCGTCGAGCTATGGCAGCATCCGGATCGGTGACGGCGTTCTCGAATTCCTCGCCCACCGGATCGCGACCAATGTGCGCGTGCTTGAAGGGGCGCTCCAGCGGCTGTTTGCGTTTTCCAGCCTGATCGGGCAGGAAATCACGCTCGACATGGTGCAGGATTGCCTCTCGGACATTCTGCGCAGTTCCGAGCGTCGGGTCACGGTCGAGGAAATCCAGCGCAAGGTGGCCGAGCATTTCAACATCCGCCTGTCCGACATGCTGGGCCCCAAGCGCACGCGCACCATCGCCCGGCCGCGCCAGATCGCAATGTACCTGTCCAAGGAGTTGACCTCGCGCTCGCTGCCGGAGATCGGACGTCGCTTCGGCGGGCGCGATCACACGACCATCCTGCATGGTGTGCGCCGCGTCGAGGAAATGCGCGCGACCGACAGCCAGATCAATGAGGATGTCGAGCTGTTGCGGCGACTTCTGGAAAGCTGAGATCAGGCAGAAAGGGCTTGTCGCCAATCCAGATTTGGCTAGGCTCTGCGTTCCCGGACGCGGCGTGGTTCTGGAAGGCAGTGAAAGGCCAAAGTCAATGAAGATCAGTATCGAACGGGCTGTCCTCTTGAAGGCGGTCAGTCAGGCACAATCGGTCGTCGAACGACGCAATACGATCCCGATTCTGGCAAATGTGCTGATCGAGGCTGAAGGGTCATCCGTCACGCTGCGCGCGACCGATCTCGATATCGAAGTGCTCGACCGGGCGCCGGCCATGGTCCAGCAGGCGGGCGCGACAACAGTCTCCGCAGTGCTCTTGCACGAGATCGTGCGCAAGCTGCCCGATGGCGCGCTGGTCGAGCTTGTGGATGATGCGCGGACGGGGCGGTTGCAGGTCTCTGCGGGTCGGTCGAACTTCGCGCTGGCGACGCTGCCCAAGGAAGATTTCCCGATCATGGCGTCCAGCGAATACAGCGCCAATTTCTCGGCCCAGGCACGCGAATTGCGTCGCCTGTTCGACAAGTCCAAATTCGCCATCTCGACGGAAGAGACGCGCTACTATCTGAACGGCGTTTACATGCATGTCGCCGAAAGCGACAGCGGGCGCGTGTTGCGCTGCGTGGCAACCGATGGCCACAGGCTCGCGCGTGTTGACGCAGCGCTGCCCGAGGGCGCGGAAGCGATGCCGGGGGTGATCGTGCCGCGCAAGACTGTGGGCGAGTTGCGCAAGCTGCTTGACGACGACGAGATGCAGATCGCTGTCTCTGTTTCGGAAACGAAGATCCGCTTTGCCACGCCTGATATCACGATGACCTCCAAGGTGATCGATGGCACGTTTCCGGATTACACCCGCGTCATCCCGCTGCAGAACGCGAAGCGGCTCGAGGTTGATGCCGCGGAATTCGCGAAAGCGGTCGATCGGGTCGCAACCGTGTCTTCCGAGCGCTCGCGTGCGGTCAAGCTCGTGCTCGAAGATGATCGGCTGGTGCTGTCGGTCAATGCCCCCGATGCCGGCGCGGCAGAGGAAGAGCTGATCGTCTCTTACGCCGACGAGCGGCTGGAGATCGGGTTCAACGCAAAATACCTGCTGGAAATCGCAAGCCAGGTCGACCGCGAGAATGCGGTTTTCCTGTTCAATGCCTCGGGCGATCCGACCCTCATGCGCGAAGGCAATGACACCAGCGCCGTCTATGTGGTGATGCCGATGCGGGTGTGACCGAGGCACGGTTTTCCTGCTGGCATCCGTCGGAATTTCCGCCTACCGCTGCCCCATGGCAACCTATATCGCGAAGCTCACCCTGTCGCATTTTCGCTCGCATCTGCGCGCGCATGTGACGCTTGACGGGCGGCCTGTGGCCTTGTCGGGGCCGAACGGCGCGGGCAAGACCAACGTGCTCGAGGCCGTTTCGCTGCTTTCGCCGGGACGCGGGCTGCGGCGCGCGGCCTCAGACGAGCTGGCCTGCCGGCCCCAGGCCCTGGGTTGGAAGCTGCGCGCCGAGATCGCGACGGATCATGGGGCGCGTCTGATCGAGACCCGCGCCGCCCCGGGCGAGGCGCGCGTGGTGCTGATCGACGAGAAACCGGCCCCTCAGATCGGCCTAGGTGATGTCCTGCGGGTTCTGTGGCTGACACCCGCGATGGACCGTTTGTGGATGGAAGGCGCCGAAGCTCGGCGCAGGTTCCTCGATCGGCTGGTCCTGAGCTTTTCGCCAGATCACGCGCAGGCCGTCTTGGGCTATGAGAAAGCGATGCGCGAGCGCAATCGCCTGCTGCGCGATGGTGCGCGCAATGGTGCGTGGTATGAGGCGCTCGAAGCGCAGATGGCGCAATTCGGGGCGGGGATCAGCGCGGGTCGCCGCGCGGCGCTTGACGCGCTTGCGGCACATTCCGACCCGGCGGGTCCGTTTCCCGTGGCCGATCTGGCACTTGACTGCACCAGCCCTGCCGACGCGTCCGACCTCGCGGCGCTCTTGGCCGAGGGGCGTAGGCGCGACATGGCGGCCGGGCGCAGCCTGACCGGGCCGCACCGGGCGGACCTCTCTGCGCTCTGGGCGGCCAAGGCGATGCCTGCTGCGCAATGTTCCACGGGCGAGCAGAAGGCGCTCCTGATCTCGGTCATCCTTGCAAATGCGCGCGCGCTGACTGGCCAGACAGGGTCTGCACCGATCCTGCTTCTCGATGAGGTGGCCGCGCATCTCGACACGCACCGCCGCGCAGCACTTCATGATATCCTTTGCAGCCTTGGCGCCCAGGCGTTCCTGACCGGCACTGGGCCGGAGCTGTTCGCCGACCTTGGCGCGCGGGCGCAGCACTTCCAGGTCCGCGAGGTCGCGGGCCACTCCATCCTCGAAGAGGCGCGGCCGTGACCCTGCCCCGCGCACGTTTGAGGCGCAAGGCCGCGCTGAGCGTACAGGTCATTGACCCCGGATCAGCTTTTCCATCTCGATCGGTTGCGGGCTGCCGGCAAGCCTTGAGCGGTAGATAACCTGCGATTCCGCAACGCGCATGATGTAGTTGCGCGTCTCGGCGAAGGGGACGCTTTCGATCCAGTTGATGAAATCGACCTGCCCGTTGCGCGGATCCCCGAAGCGCGGGATCCACTGCCGCGGGCGGCCCGGGCCGGCGTTGTAGCCTGCAGCGACCAGCGCAAGCGAGGGGCCGAATTCCCTCCTCAACTCGTCAAGATATGCCGCGCCCAGCCGCGCGTTCAACTCTGGGTTGCGCGTGAGATCAGTGGGCTCGAACGGCACTTTCAGTTTCTCCGCCATCATCTTGCCCGTACCCGGCAGGACCTGCATGAGCCCACGCGCGTCGGCGGGGCTGACCACGACCGGGTCGAACTCGCTTTCTCTGCGCGCGATCGCCTTCACCAGATCCGGTGGGGCGGGCAGATCTGCCTTGGCCAGATCCGTCACCGGGAAATAGGCCCGCGGCAGCAGGATTTCCTTCTGGATGGCAATTTTCGCGATGTTCAGCGCGAAATTCGGCTCGTCGAGCGAGAGCATAAGATCGGCGAGCGCGCCCAGTTCGTCCTCGGTCTCAAGCTGCCGGGCAAGGAAGAGGACGAAACGCCGCGCCTCGTTCCAGTCCCCGCTTGCCCGCAGCAGGAGCGCGGCTTGCAACAGATCATTGTCGCGCAAGCGCGTCTCGCGCCAATCGGGATAGGAGGGTCCGTTCACCAGCACCGGGTCGAGCGTCAAGCCAAGATGATCGGCGGCGAGCTGGCCGTAGAAGCCCGTCTGATGCTCGGCGCCGAACTCGAAGGCCGCGCGAGCCTGGATCGGGTCGCCCATCGCCTCGTAGGCGCGCCCTTCCCAATACCCGGCCCGGCCCAGGCTGATCGGGCTTGTGCTGCGGATCCGCAGTGCCCGGAAATGCCCCAGCGCATCTTGCGGACGGTCGAGATGAATGAGCGCGATGAAGCCCGCGAGAAATTCCAGATCGACAAAATGCAGCCCATCATCGAGGCCATGGTGCACCGCGAGATCGTAGGCGCGTTGCGGCGCGCCGTCGTTCAGGGCCATGCGCACAAGGAAAACGCGCCAGCGCCCCCAGGCTTCGGCCTGTCCGAGACCTTCCGAGTGCCGCGACTGGGCAAGCAGCAGCTCTGCCGCGCCGTCATGATTGCCCGCACGCATGCGGAAATCGAACCGGTCGCGCATCAGCCCCGGGTGATTGCGCAGGCTGTCGGGCACGCTTGCGACGAGCGCATCGACGCCGGACGCGCTTTCCTGTAGCGCGATGCGCGCCCGCGCAAGCTGCTGCTGGGCGGGCGACAGGCTGCCCAGGTGACGTGCGACGGCAGAACGGTTCTGCGCCCAGAGCAGCATGTCGACGCGCGCGGGTGTCAGCGGGGCGAGCGCTGCGCCGAAGCGGGATTGCAGCCGCGCCTCGTCCGAGGCCGCAAGCGGCTGCTCGCGCCAGAGTGCGCGCGCCATGGCTTCGGCACGCTCTGTCTCGCCTGTCGCGTACAGGGCAAAGATCTGTGCAATGCGGCCCGCATCGGACACTGGCTCGCGCGCGGCGAAGAAATCAAGGACAGTGCTGGCAGGCTCGCGGTCGAGCAGACCCTCGGCGCGCCGCTGGACCGTGTTGATCAGTGGCCAATGCGACCGTGTCTCGAGGAAGTTGACATAATCCCTCAGCGTTCCCTGGCCCGCCCGCAGCGCCTGCCATTCGACCAGATCGCCTGCGACGGGGTTGCCGGTCTGCGCCAGACGACGCGCCTCGCGCCAGTCCTGGCGGCTTGCCGCGCTCATCGAGGCGCCAAGCAGCCCCGCGTCACGCGCGGGCGGCGGCGTCGATTGCGACGCCGCCTGACCGCCAATCGCCGCAATCAGTGCAGCGGCCAGCGATGAGCGGAGAAAGGGGGTGCGCGTCTTGTGGAGACGGGGCATCAGGGTCTCTTTTCGCCTTGAAAAACTCTGTCAATAGTTCTACCCGCCTCGGACGGGGCAGCAAGACACATTTGCGCAATCAGATCGCGGCTGGCCCCGGCAGGACAGCGCAGGGGGAGGCGCGCATGCAGATCAGAGGGTCCATTCCGGCTTTGGTCACGCCATTCAAGGATGGCGCGCTCGATATCGAGACGCTGCACGCGCTGGTCGAGTGGCATGTCGCCGAAGGCTCGCATGGGCTTGTCCCTGTCGGCACGACGGGCGAAAGCCCGACGCTGAGCCATGCCGAGCATGAGCAGGTCATCGAGGAGGTTGTCAAGGCCGCGGCCGGTCGATTGCCGGTGATCGCGGGGACGGGGTCGAACAACACGCAGGAAGCGATCGGCTTCATCCGCCATGCCGAGCGTGTCGGGGCCGATGCCGCCCTCGTTGTCACACCCTATTACAACAAGCCCACGCAAGACGGGCTCTACAGCCATTTCAAGGCGCTGCATGATTGCTGCGAGCTTCCCATCATCATCTACAATATCCCGGGCCGTTCGGCCGTCGACATGATGCCGGAAACGATGGGGCGGCTTTCGAAACTGCCGCGCATCATCGGGGTCAAGGATGCCACGGGCCGGCTGGAACGGGTCAGCCTGCAACGCATCGCCTGCGGGCCAGACTTCATCCAACTCTCCGGCGAGGATGCCACTGCGCCGGGTTTCAATGCGCAGGGCGGCGTGGGGTGCATCTCGGTCACGGCCAATGTCGCGCCCAAGCTCTGCGCGGCGTTTCAGGAAGCCAGCCTTGCCGGCGACACGGCACGCGCGCTCGAATTGCACGACCGGTTGATGCCGCTGCATCTGGCGATCTTCGCGGAACCCGGGCTGGTGGGTGCGAAATACGGGCTCGCGCGGCTCGGCAAATGCACGGAGGATGTGCGGCT
>SLKB01000371.1 GCA_007134805.1 Paracoccaceae bacterium | reverse complement strand
TCGATCGGGTCCATCTGGAAGGCGACGCGCAAGCCCATGCTGTCCTCATTCGTGATCTCGGAGCTTTCGTGATGCGCCCCGCGCACTTGATGGCCGATGGCCGGGGTCTTGGCAAGGCCCCGGTCTAGGGGCCGAAGACGCCCTCCATCACCTCGACCTGTCCAGTCACGTTGACAAGCGCAATGTCAAAGCGCGTGTCGCTGAGCGTGCTGAGATTTTGGCGCGCCAGAAACTCCTCAGCGGTCTGAAAGATGCGCCGGGTCTGTGCCGGGGTCATCCGGGCGAGCGCGGCCTCGAAGCTGCTGCTTTTCTTGACTTCGACGAAGACAATGAGCGCGTCGCGACTGACGATCAGATCGATCTCGCCGCGCGCGCCCCTGAAGCGCCGCGCGAGCACCGAATAGCCCGCCTGCGTGAAGTGCCGGAGCACCGAGGCCTCTGCCAACAGCCCGGCGTGATAGTTCCGAGCCGAGTTCACTTGCGCTTCTCCTTTGCAAGGGCCGCCTGGTAGACTTCGCGTCGGGCAAGGCCCAGTTGTTCGGACACGAACGCGGCTGCATCCTTCACGCCCATCTGCGCCAGCGCGTCGTCGAGCGCGGCATCGAGCGCGGTCGCATCGGCCTTGACCGGGATCGGGCGGTCAATCACCATGACGATCTCGCCGCGCATGTTCTGGCTGCGCACATGCTCCGCAAGGGCCCCGAGCGGCATGCGGATGACTTCTTCATGCCGCTTTGTCAGTTCCCGGCACAGGGCTGCTTCGCGTTCGGGACCCAGACAGAGGCTCGCATCATCGAGGAACCGACCGATCCGCTTGGGGGATTCGTAGAAGATCAGCGTGGCCGGAATCCGTGCCGCCTCGTTCAGGAGCTTTCGCCGCGCACTCTCCTGCGGGGGGGCAAAGCCCATGAAGCAGAACCGGTCGCTGGGCAGGCCGGCAACTGTCAGCGCGGCGAGCGCTGCCGATGGCCCGGGTGCGGAATGAACGGGCAGACCCTCGGCGATCGCGGCGCGCACGAGTTGATAGCCCGGATCCGCGACCAGCGGCGTGCCGGCCTCGGAGGCGTAGAGTACCGACTGCCCATCTGCGAGCGCCGCGAGGATCTTCGGGCGCATTTCGGCCCCGTTATGGTCGTGATATGCGATGACGCGTCGCCCGCGCAGCGCGATGGCATGCAACTCCATCAGGTGACGCAGGCTGCGGGTATCCTCGGCCACAAGCACAGTGCAGCCGGCGAGAAGATCGAGCGCCCGCAAGGTGATGTCGCGCGCGGCACCAATCGGCGTCGCAATCAGGTAGAGCCCCGGTGGGATCGTCGCGGCGCGGCCCGGTTCTGCGCTGACAGGGTTGGATACGGTCATCAAAAATTTCCCTTTCTGACACAGAATACCACCCATGGCCCCGCGGGACTGGAGCGTTTACTTCGACTTCACCGTTCCTTACTGTGGCCGGACAAAGAATGCGAGCCAACTCGGGAGTGTGATCAGATGCCCAAATCGCCAGAAAATCGCGTGCGCCTGAACCGCAGGGCGCTGCTTGGGGCAGGGGGTGCGGCAATGTTCGTGGCGGCGTGCGACGCGCCTGCGGTCATAAGCCAGCTTGCTGGGCCACAGGTTGGGCGGCGGGGGCCCACAACGGTGGCGCTCCTCACACCGGGCGGCGGCGACGATCAGGGGCGGCGCGTGATCGCGCGCGGACTGGAGAACGCGACGCGCCTTGCAATCCGGGATCTGAGTGCCCCCGAGATCAACCTGCGCGTCTACCAGACCGGGGGCGATGCCGGGCGCGCAGCCTCGCAGGCCGCGCAGGCCGTCAATGATGGCGCCGATATCATCCTCGGACCACTCTTTGGCGATTCGGCGCGGGCCGTGGGATCCACGGTCGCGCCGCGCGGGATCAATGTGCTCAGCTTTTCGAACAACCCGTCGGTCGCTGGCGGCAACGTGTTCCTGCTGGGGCCGATGTTCGAGAATACGGCGCATCGCTTGCTGAGCTACGCCGCGGATCAGGGCAAGGGGCGCGTCATGATCATTGCCGAGCGCAATGAATCGGGCCGGATCGCGGAACAGGCCATCCGTGCCGCGGCGGTGCGGACATCGGCAAATGTTGTGGGATCGGCGGATTACGAGTTTTCGCAGCGGGGGATCATCTCTGCCATGCCTCAGATTGCGGATCGTGCGCGGTCATCGGGCGCGCAGATGATCCTCATGACGGCCGGCTCCGAAGGTGCGTTGCCGCTCCTTGTCGAGATGCTGCCACAGAACGATGTGCAGCCAGATACCTTCCAGTTCGCGGGTCTCACGCGCTGGGATATCCCACCGGCCACGCTGCAACTCAGCGGCTTGCAAGGCGGATGGTTCGCGCTGCCCGAGCCGTCGCTCAGCCGGGCCTTCAACTCCCGCTACAGCGCTTCCTTCGGCGAAGACCCGCATCCCACCTCGGTGCTTGCGTTTGACGGGATGGCGGCGATTGGCGCACTTTTGAACCGTGGCGGGGACAACCCGCTGTCGGCCGCGTCGTTGCGGCAGGGAGCCGGTTTCATCGGGGGCAACAGTGTCTTCCGCTTCCGGTCAGACAACACCAATGAGCGCGGTCTTGCCGTGGCCGAAGTGCGCGATCGGCAGGTCAGTGTTCTCAGCCCGGCACCGCGTCGCTTCCCGGGGGCGGGCGCCTGAGGATCCGAACCCATGCCCGGCGAGATCATCCAGAACATCGCGCAGGTCAGGCTTGCACCTGCAGCGGCGACGTATTTTCCGCAAGGCGAAATCATCGATCTCGACGCGCTTGACCGGCAACTCGACGAGGCGCTCGATCCTGGCCTTGGGTTGTCGCAGCGCGACCAGCGCGGTGCGATCGTCAGGATCCTGCGCGCTCAGCTTCAGCACGCTGCGAGCACCTTGCAGGAACGGTTCATCGCGCATCCGCGCGATGCTCGTGCCTTTGTCGCCGCGAACAGCTGGCTCACCGACCAGATCATGGTCCGCGTGCTCGATCTGGTGCAGACCCGGCTGCACCCGAACCCGACCCCTACGGACGCGCAGCGCATCGCGGTCCTGGCCGTCGGCGGGTACGGCCGCGCCGAGATGGCGCCCTTTTCGGATATCGACCTGTTGTTCCTTGTCCCTTGGAAAGTCTCGGGCTGGGTCGAGCAGGTCATCGAATCAACGCTTTATCTGCTGTGGGACATGCGGCTGAAGGTCGGTCATGCCAGCCGGACTATCGATGAATGTTTGCGGCTGGCCAAGGGCGATGTGACCATCCGTACGGCCCTTCTGGAAAAGCGGTTTCTTCATGGTAACGCGGCCTTGTCCGAAGAATTGCGCACGCGTCTGAACACGGAACTCTTCGCGCGCACGCATGCCGAATTCATCGAGGCCAAGCTGAGCGAGCGCGCCGACCGCCATGCCAAGATCGGCAATCAGCGCTACATGCTCGAGCCGAATGTGAAGGAAGGCAAGGGCGGATTGCGCGATCTGCAGACACTCTACTGGATCGCCAAGTATATCCATCAGGTCGATCAGGCCGAGGAACTGGTCGGGCTTGGTTTCTTCCGCCCGGAGGAGTATCAGACCTTCCGCGCCGCCGAGACCTTCCTCTGGGCTGTGCGCTGCCACTTGCACCATCTCTCCGGCCGACCCGTCGAGCAACTGACCTTCGATTTGCAAGTGGGCGTGGCCGAGCGCATGGGCTATCGCGACCATGGGGGGCGGAGGGGGGTCGAGCATTTTATGCAGGATTACTTCCGCCACGCGACGGATGTGGGCGAACTGACCCGGATCTTTCTGACCGAGCTTGAGGCGCGGCATGTCAAGCGCGAACCTCTGCTGCGCCATTTCCTGAACAAACGCAAGAAGTTGGATCACGGCCTTAAGGTCACGCACAACCGGCTTGATGTTGAGGATCCCAAGGCCTTCCTGTCCGAGCCCATCAATCTGCTGCGCATCTTCGAGCAGGCCTTGATCACGGGTTATCTGCTGCACCCGAACGCGATGCGCCTGATTGCGGCCAATCTCGAGTTGATAGACAGCAAGCTGCGCGAGGATCGAGATGCGCAGAAGCTGTTCCTGCGCTTGCTGCTGAAGCATTCGAACCCGGAACGCGCGCTCAGACGGATGAACGAGCTTGGTGTGCTGGCAGCCTTCATGCCTGAATTCGAGCCGATCGTCGCGATGATGCAGTTCAATGTCTATCATCATTACACGGTCGACGAGCACACGATCCAGTGCATCTCGACGCTTGCGCAGATCGAGCGGGGCGAACTTGTCGAGGAGCTGCCCGTCGCCTCGCGGATCCTGAAGGCAGGGGTGAATCGGCGCGTACTCTATGTGGCGCTGTTGCTGCACGATATCGGCAAGGGACGGCCTGAGGATCACTCGGTCGTCGGCGCACAGATCGCGCGACGGGTCGGCCCGCGGCTCGGTCTCAAGCGCTCTGAGGCCGAAGCGGTCGAGTGGCTTGTGCGCTATCATCTGCTCATGGCGGATACAGCGCAGAAACGCGACATTTCAGACCCGCGGACCGTGCGCGACTTCGCCAAGCTGGTCAAGACGATCGAGCGGCTGGATCTGCTGACCGTGCTGACAGTATGCGACATTCGCGGCGTGGGACCGGGCATCTGGAACAACTGGAAGGCACAGCTTTTGCGCCAGCTCTACCGCGAAACTGCCCATGCACTCGAGAACGGGCTCGAGGCGCTCAATCGCGAGAACCGCTCGGACGAGGCCAAGCGCGTTCTGCGCGAGGCGCTCGCCGATTGGCCGCGCGCCGAGCGGAGGACCGAGACCTCCCGCCATTACGACCCCTATTGGCAGGGCTTGCCGCTCGACACGCATCTGGTCTTTGCCCGGCTCCTGCGCGAGACGAAGCCCGATTCAATCGGGATCGACCTGCACCCGGACCCCGACCGGGATGCGACCCGCGCGTGTTTCGTGCTGGCCGACCATCCGGGCATCTTCGCGCGCTTTGCGGGCGCCCTGGCGCTTGTTGGTGCGAATATCGTCGATGCGCGCACCTACACCACCAAAGACGGGTTCGCGACGGCCGTCTTCTGGATCCAGGACGCCGACGGCCACCCCTACGAGGCCGAGCGCCTGCCACGGTTGCTGAACATGATCAAGCGGACCTTTGCGGGCGAAGTGATCGCCTCGCAGGCGCTGGCCGATCGCGACAAGGTCAAGCGGCGCGAGCGCGCCTTTCGTGTGCCGACCAATATCAGCTTCGACAATGAAGGATCCGAGATCTACACGATCATCGAGGTCGATACCCGCGACCGTCCCGGGCTGCTGTTCGACCTCGCGCGTGCGCTGGCAGAAGCCAATATCTATATTGCCAGCGCCGTCATCGCGACCTATGGCGTGCAGGTCGTCGATACGTTCTATGTGAAAGACATGTTCGGGCTGAAACTGCACGCCAAATCCAAGCACGAGGCGCTCGAGCGGAAGCTGCGCGCCGCGATAGAGGCCGGGGCGGAACGGGCCCGGCAATAGCATGGCGCGCATTCGCCTTGTCGCGGGGTTCCTGACTGTCGGGCTCTGGACGCTGCTCAGCCGCGTCTTCGGCTTTGCACGCGACGTGATGATGGCCGCCTATCTTGGCGCGGGCCCCGTGACGGACGCGTTTTTCGTGGCCTTCTCGCTGCCCAACATGTTCCGACGCTTCTTTGCAGAAGGTGCGTTCAACTTCGCCTTCGTCCCGATCTTCGCCAAGAAGCATGAGGCGGGCGAGGATGCCGAGAGTTTCGCGCGCGATGCCTTCTGGGGGATGGCCGCAATTCTGCTGGTTTTCTCCACGCTGGCTGTGATCGCCATGCCGATCCTTGTCTGGGGGATGGCTGCGGGCTTCGGCCAGGATGAGCGGTTCGACATGGCGGTGCTCTTCGGGCGCGTGGCCTTTCCCTATATCTTCTTCATCTCGCTGGTGGCGCTTCTGTCGGGCATGCTCAATGCAGTGGGCCGGTTCACTGCAGCGGCGGCCGCGCCGGTCCTGTTGAACGTGGTGTTCGTGGCCGCGATGCTTCTGGCGGATCGCGCAGACTGGCCGATGGGGCTTACATTGTCCTTCGCGGTTCCGGTCGCAGGGGTGGCGCAACTGGCGATGCTCTGGATCGCGGTGCAGCGCGCGGGGTTCGCGATGCGCTGGCGCCGACCGCGCTTGACGCCCGAGTTGAAGCGCCTCGCCATCATTGCTGCGCCTGCGGTCCTGGCCGGGGGAGTCGTGCAGATCAACCTGATCGTGGGGCGGCAGGTCGCGAGCTTCACGGAAAACGCCGTCTCCTGGCTGTCCTATGCGGATCGATTGTATCAATTGCCGCTCGGCGTGGTGGGAATCGCGGTCGGCGTGGTGCTGCTGCCAGAGCTGTCGCGCCGGCTCCGCGCCGGAGATGTCGGCGCCGGGCAGCACAGTTTCAATCGCGGGCTGGAATTCTCGCTATTCCTGACGTTGCCTTCCGCTGTGGCCCTGATGGTGATCGCGGCGCCGATCATCTCGGTCCTCTTCGGGCGCGGTGCCTGGACCCAGGCCGACACGGACGCCACTGCGCTTGCTCTTGCAATCTATGCGGCGGGTCTGCCGGCCTTCGTGCTGCACAAGGTCTTGCAGCCGCTCTATTACGCCCGGCATGACACGCGGCGCCCTTTCAAGTTCGCCGTGGTCTCGATGCTCGTCAATGCGCTTGTCGCGATCGGGCTGATGCCACTCATCGGATTTGTCGCCGCAGCGCTTGCGACCAGTGTGGCTGCCTGGGTGATGGTCTGGCAGCTTTGGCACGGCTCGCGTGAGATGGGACAGGCAGCGCAGATCGACGCCCAGATGCGCGCGCGTTTCTGGCGGATCGTCACCGCCGCGCTCATCATGGGCGGGACTCTGCTGGGGCTGCAGGCCCTTCTTGCCCCGTGGATCGAGGTGTCGGGACTGCGGTATCTGGCGCTTCTTGCGCTGATCGTCGGGGGCGGGGCGGTCTATTTCGTCGCAGGCCATCTGTTCGGGGCGTTTCGACTGTCAGAAATCCGCACCCAGATCCGCCGCGCGCGCCAGTCATCGCCGGCGCAAGAGGGCTAGTGCACCCGGGCGAAGCGCCGAGGTCAGCGCGTAGCCGGCGCCAAGCGCTGTCAGATCCGCCACCCAGTCCATACCGCCGATCACCAGCGCAAGGCCTATCCGCCCGGCCACAAGGATCGCAATGAGAGCCAGCGCCGGGATCCGGGCAGGTCCCGGGGCCTCGCCATGCTGAACGAGCCATAGAAAACAGCCCGCAAGGGCGAAAACAAGCGGATGCCCCCCGATGAGCCATGCCCCGCTCTCGGCGAAAAGGCCGAAACTCACCCCGCC
>SLKB01000022.1 GCA_007134805.1 Paracoccaceae bacterium | reverse complement strand
GCGCCGGCGGGCTGATCATGCAGATGGCCGACCGCCATGCGCTGCCGGCCGGTGGCGCCCTCGCGGTTGACCGAGAGGCGTTTGCCCGCGAGGTCACGGCCCGCCTGCTCGCGCATCCGAAGATCCGCCTCAGTCGGGGCGAAATTTCGGCCCTGCCGGACAAGGGCACGTGGATCATCGCGACTGGGCCGCTCACCTCTGAAGGGCTCGGGCAGGCCATTGCTGCCGAAACCGGCGCCGATGCGCTGGCCTTCTTCGACGCCATCGCCCCGATTGTCTATTTCGACAGCATCGACATGTCGAAATCCTGGTTCCAGTCGCGCTACGACAAGGGCGAGACCGAAGAGGAACGGCGCGCCTATCTGAACTGCCCGATGGACCGCGCCCAGTATGAGGCCTTCATCGACGCGCTGCTCGCGGCCGAGAAGACCGAATTTCACGAGGGCGAGACTGCCGGCTATTTCGACGGATGCCTTCCGATCGAGGTGATGGCAGAGCGCGGCCGCGAGACCCTGCGCCACGGGCCGATGAAACCTGTGGGGCTGACCAACCCGCACGCGCCTGATGTGAAACCCCATGCGGTCGTGCAGCTTCGCCGCGACAATGCGCTTGGCACGCTCTACAATATCGTGGGGTTTCAGACGAAGATGAAATACGGGGCGCAAACATCTGTTTTCAGAATGATCCCTGGCCTCGAGGCCGCGTCTTTCGCGCGCCTGGGCGGGATCCATCGCAATACATTCCTGAACTCTCCGACGCTGCTGGACGACCAGCTGCGGTTGCGATCACGGCCGAATATCCGGTTTGCGGGGCAGATCACGGGCGTTGAGGGCTATGTCGAATCTGCCGCCATGGGGCTTCTGGCAGGGCGTCTGGCCGCGGCGGAATTGCGCGGTGAGACGCTCGCCGCGCCGCCACGCGAAACCGCCATGGGCGCACTCGTGCATCACATCACCGGCGGCGCCGAGGCGAAGACCTTCCAGCCGATGAATGTCAATTTCGGGCTGTTCCCGCCGATTGATGCGAAAGGTGGGCGGCGCGGGCGGCGCGACCGCTACAAGGCGTACACGGATCGTGCGAAGGCCGCTTTTGGCGAGTGGTTGTGCGGGGCCTCCCGCGATGCCGCCTGAGGCGCGGGTCACGCGGTTCGCACCTTCGCCGACAGGTCCGTTACATCTGGGCCATGCCTTCGCCGCGCTCACTGCGCAGGAGCGTGCCGGGGCAGGGCGGGTGTTGCTGCGGCTTGAGGATATCGACCAGAGCCGCTGTCGCCCTGAATATGAGGACGGCATCATCGAGGATCTGCGCTGGATCGGCTTTTGCTGGTCGGGACCGATCCTGCGCCAATCGGACCGTCTGTCTGCCTATCGCGCTGCGCTGGATCGGCTCGGAACCCTGGGTGTCCTCTATCCGTGCAGATGCCGGCGCCGCGATATTCTCGAGGCGCTCTCGGCGCCACAAGGCGTGGAACCCGTCGCAGGCCCTGATGGCGTGGTCTATCCGGGCACCTGCCGGCGCCGCCCTCTGGCAGAACGCGAGGCCGACGATGCGGTGCGCCTCAATATGGGCGCGGCGCTGCGCCTTGCCGGCACGCTGGGTCTTGAAGAGACCGGGCCAGTGCGCGCGGGCCACCACCGCCTCGATCCGGAATGGATGATGGCACATGTCGGCGATGTCGTGCTTGCACGGCGCGACATGGGAACGAGTTATCATCTCTCGGTCGTCGTCGATGACGCGGCCCAGGGCATCACCGAGGTTACGCGCGGTGTTGATCTCTTCGACGCAAGTTTCATCCATGTCCTGTTGCAGAAGCTGCTGGCACTCCCGCAGCCGAGATTTCACCACCACAACCTCATCTGCGACGAAGCCGGCAAACGGCTCGCGAAACGGGACGATGCGCGCGCAATCGGGCTCTACCGCGCAGAAGGGATGAGCCCTGCGGACGTGCGGGTCATGCTCGGTCTGTGATTGGCGCGCTCAGGATCACTTCGGCGCCATCGCGCACGCTTGTGTAGAAGCAGCTTTCGCGTAGCGTGTGGCATGCCGGGCCAGTCTGGTCGACGAAAAGAAGCAGGCAGTCGCGGTCACAATCGATGCGCATCTCGACCAGCCGCTGCACATGGCCCGAACTTTCCCCTTTCACCCAGAAGGCCTGCCGGGAGCGTGACCAATACGTGACGCGCCCGGTTTCAAGGGTGCGCGCGACCGATGCCGCATTCATCCACGCCATCATCAGCACTTTCCCGCTCGCATGATCCTGCGCGATTGCCGGGATCAGCCCTTTTTCATCAAATCTGAGGGTTTGCGGATCAAACGTCATGGGCTATGTCCTTTGTCGAGCGACAGTTTGATACTGCCTTGGCTGGCAGAGGGAAAGTTGTGATGGGCGATAATGCTGATCTGATCAAACTCTATTCCGGGCGGATCCTCGCGCTTGCGGCCGAGATCCCGCATCTGGAGCGGCTGGAGGATCCGCGGGCGAGTGTCAAACGCCGCTCGCCGCTATGTGGTTCGACCGTTTCGGTGGATCTGGATATGGAAGGCGGTCGCGTGACCCGATTCGGGCAGGATGTGAAGGCCTGCGCGCTGGGGCAGGCGGCCGCGGCAATCCTGGGCGGGGCCGTGATCGGGCGCAGCGCTGACGAGCTGCGCGCTGCGCGCGATCAGCTGCGCGCGATGCTCGTCGAGGAAGGCCCCGTGCCGGACGCGCCCTTCGAAGGGTTCGAAGTGCTTCTGCCGGCGCGCGGCTATCGCAACCGCCATGCCTCCATCATGCTGGCAATCGAGGCGGCGGTTGAAGCCGCAGCGCAATGCGAGCAGGCCCGGGCCGGCGTGACCTGACCGGCTTTTCGAGTCGCGCGGTAACGCGCCCCGCGGCTCGGCGTACGACCAGCACGGAACGTAAGTATCTGGCAGAAATCAGGAGATGATCATGCGACTCCTCGTGTTCAACGCTGGCAGCTCCTCGCTCAAGTTCGGCGTCTTCGACATGCCTGCGGATCCCGGGCTGGGCTCGGCGCGGCAGGTTCTCAAGGGCAGTCTTGATCGCTTCTCGCCCGACGGCTGTGATCAGAAGCTCAATGAGGTTTCATCGCGCGCGCCCTTCCGCGATCTGCATGAGGCCACCCGCGCCGTCCCCGACCTGTTGTCCGAGGCGGGCGTGGGGCAGATCGATGCGATCGGTCACAGGATCGCGCATGGCGGGACAGAATTTGCTCAGGCCACCGAATTGACCGAGGCGACGATCGCGAAGATCCGCGATCTGATCCCCTTGGCGCCGCTGCACAACCCCGCCAATCTCGACGCGGTCGAGCAGGCACGGGGCGTCTGGCCGGATCTGCCGCAATGGGCCGTGTTCGACACGAGCTTTCATTTCGAAACCCCGGCGCGCGCGACGACCTACGCGGTGCCCGAAGCCTGGCGCAAGGCGGGGCTGCGGCGTTTCGGCTTTCATGGCACCTCGCATAAATATGTCGCACATCGGGCGGCCGAAGCGCTGGGCGAGCGGCTGCGCGATCTGCGCGTGATCAGTCTGCATCTCGGCAATGGTGCGAGCGCCTGTGCCATCGCGCGCGGGCTCAGCATCGACAGCTCTATGGGAATGACACCGCTGGAAGGGCTGGTGATGGGGACACGCTCGGGCGATGTTGATCCGGGTCTGTTCGGCTTCCTGCATCGGCAGATGGGTCTTTCGATCCCCGAGATCGAGGCCACGCTCTACCAGGAGAGTGGTTTGCAGGCGCTTGCAGGGTCATCCGACATGCGCGAGGTCGAGGCCCGGGCGGCGCAAGGTGACAGTGATGCGCAACTGGCGATCAACATTTATGCCTATCGCGCGCGCAAATATATCGGGGCCTATGCCGCCGCGATGGGCGGGCTCGACGCGCTGGTCTTCACGGGCGGTATTGGCGAGAACTCACCCTCCATGCGTCGCCGGATCTGCGACGGGCTGGAATTCATGGGGTTGAAACTGGACCATGACCGCAATCTTGCGGTCACGCTCGCCGACCGGGCGGCACCGCAAATCCAGGCTTATGGCGCGCGCGTCGCAGTTCTGGTCACCGAGACGGCCGAGCAATTGATGATCGCCCGCGAGGTTGCCGAGGCGCTGCGCGCGCCCGCGCCTGTGCCTCGGCAGATCCCGATTGCCGTGTCGGCACGCCATGTGCATCTCTCGCGGGCGGCGGTCGATGCGCTATTCGGTCCGGGCTACGAATTGCACCCCGACAAGGCGCTGCGGCAGAAGGGGCACTGGGCGGCACGTGAACGGGTCACACTGCACGGGCCGAAAGGGTCGATCGAGCATGTCGCGATCCTTGCGCCGCTGCGCGATCGTACGCAGATCGAGATCTCGCGCACTGACAGTTTCGCGCTGGGGATCGACGCGCCGGTGCGGCAGTCCGGCGATCTGGACGGGACACCGGAGATCCGCCTGACCGGGCCGAACGGCCATTTCGACACGGACGGCTTGATCATCGCGGCGCGGCATATCCACATGAACAGTGCCGATGCCGAACGTGCAGGGTTGGCAGACGGCGCGCGGGTCAGCGTGGCCCTTGATACCGGGCGCGGCCTCACCTTCGGCGATGTGCTGGTGCGTGTCTCGCCCAAGGCTTTCACGGAAATGCATATCGACACGGATGAGGCCAATGCCGCCGGTATCTCTTGCGCTGTCGAGGGCGAGATTTGTGATGAAGCCGTGATGCATGCCCCTGCCGACGCGCAGAGCGTGTGACGGGCGCAAACGCGCCCGCGTGCGGGATCTCACGCCGCTCCAGCGGGATCAGTCAGTCTCCTCCTCAGGCAACAGGGTGATCCGACCCGCATCTGCCATGGTCCGGATGATCGAGGTCACCCGCCGGGCGGCCGCTTCGCGGTCCGCAGGTTTCGGCTGGGGCAGGGCCTCGGCATCTTCGCGCAGGGTTTCGGCCAGGCGCTTCGACATGTTCCCAAGCAGGAATTCGATCGTCTCCGCGTCGGACGGATCGCGCCCGGCGATGATTGTCTTGAAATCCTCGTCCGAGATGTCGCGCACGATGTCCGGCACGGCCAGAGCAGGCACGCGCTTGGCAATGTCGGCGAAGGTGAACAGGGCCTTGCGCACACCCGAGGCGAATGTCTGATCTGCCGCGTCAAGCCCCTGCAAGAGGGAATCGCGCAGATCGGCGGATGACGAGTTCAGGATCTCCCCGAAGCGTTTTGCCGGCGGTTTGGTGAAGGCGCGCTCTGGTTTTTCCGACACTTGCCGCGCGAGCGTCGCGCCGATACGCGCGACCGCGGGCGGCGCAATCGCTTCGGTCTGGCTGACGGCAATGGCGAGGGCCTGCGCGCGCTCCTGCGGCAGTTTCATCAAGAGCCCCGCCGCCTTGTCAGTGCTCAGCTTCGAAAGCAGCACAGCCCCGATCGCTTCGCTTTCCACCGACAGGATATCCAGAAGATCCGCTTCCTCTGCGGCCTCGAGCACGGCCCAGGGATCATGATCGCCGCCGCCATTCATCATTGCACGCAACTGCCGCGCAGCCCGATCATCAAGCCTGCCGCCCAAAAGGGCTATCGCACCCTCGATCCCTTCGGGAAATGACACACCGACCTGTTCGAGCATATCGACGAATTCCTCGATGACCGCGCGCATCGTTGAGCGGTCGATCAGCCGCATCGTCCCAAGCGCCTTGGTCAATTCTGCTTGCAATTCAGAGGGTAACGCTTCGATCTTTATGTCGATCCCCTCGGCCAGCAGCACCCGGACAATGATCGCGGCCTTCTGCACGCCGCTGAGGTGATCCGTGCTCGCACGCGCAGGGCGCGCCGGGGGGTCAATCTGGGACGCCGGGGCAGGGGTGCGGGGCTTCTTGCGGGGCGCTGCAAGTGCGCTTCCAGCGGCCACTGCAGCCACGGGCACCGGCGCCGAAATGCGTTGTTGATCAGGCTGTGTCATGGGGGGCCTTGCCAGCGTTGTCACAGGTGGAGAGTTGCAGCAAAGCCTCAAGAAAGCGTTTATCCGCGCTCCGCAATCGGATCACGTTTCAAACCAGAACGCCCCGGGCAAAGCCGGGGCGCTTGCGCAATGCGATGCACGCCAAGGTCAGCCGGTAACCGGCTCGACGCAGGTCGATGTGGCGCTGTCCCAAACCTGACCTTCAGAACAGGAAGAGGCAGTCTGTTCGATCATGCCGCCACACATGGCCGCGGCGACGGCCGGGGTGAGGCTGATGACAAGGGCAGCGAGAGCAGTTTTCAAGGTCATGGTCTTTCTCCTTCTGCGATAGCTCAACGTTAGCACGATTCTTTCAAGATCAATATGTGAGGGGTCATGAAATGTCGAAAACCCGCGCGAAAATGGTATCGACATGCTTGAGATGATATTCGAGGTCAAATTTTGATCGCAACGCGTCCTCTGGCAGCGCCGCGCGGACCTCTGCATCCCCAAGGAGTTGATCCAGAAAATCTGCGCCTTCTTCCCAGACCTTCATCGCGTTGCGCTGCACCATGGCATAGGCGTCCTCTCGACTGACGCCGGCTTGCGTCAATGCGAGAAGGACGCGTTGCGAATGGATCAGCCCACGAAACTTGTTCATGTTGGCGATCATGTTGTCGGGGTAGATGACAAGCTTGTCCACGACATTCGTCAGTCGGGCGAGCGCGAAATCGAGGGTGATCGTGGCATCGGGGCCAATCATGCGCTCGACCGAGCTGTGCGAGATATCCCGCTCGTGCCAGAGCGCCACATTCTCCATCGCCGGGATGACGGACATGCGCACGAGCCGCGCGAGGCCGGTGAGATTTTCGGTCAGCACAGGGTTGCGCTTGTGGGGCATCGCGCTCGAGCCCTTTTGCCCAGCCGAGAAGAATTCTTCCGCTTCAAGCACTTCAGTGCGCTGCATATGCCGGATTTCAACAGCGATATTCTCGATCGATGATGCGATCACGCCAAGGGTTGCGAAGAACATCGCGTGCCGGTCGCGCGGGATCACCTGTGTGCTGATCGGCTCGGGATGCAGGCCGAGTTGCGCGCAGACATGCGCCTCCACATGCGGATCGATATTGGCGAATGTGCCGACCGCGCCCGAGATCGCGCCGGTTGCGATCTCGGCGCGCGCAGCCGCCAGCCGGGTGCGGTTGCGCGCCATCTCGGCGTAAAAACGCGCAAAGCTCAGGCCCATCGTCGTAGGCTCCGCGTGGATGCCGTGACTGCGCCCGATGCGGATTGTCAGCTTGTGCTCGATCGCGCGGCGCTTGAGCGCCGCAAGCAATGCGTCCATGTCCGCAAGCAGCAGATCGGAAGCGCGCACCAGTTGAATATTGAACGTCGTGTCGAGCACATCCGAGCTGGTCATGCCCTGATGCACGAAGCG
>SLKB01000137.1 GCA_007134805.1 Paracoccaceae bacterium | reverse complement strand
CTCGGTGTCAGCGTGCAGGATCAGGGGCGGCATGGCTGGCTTGCGCACGGCCTCTCGCGCGGGGGGGCGGCCGATCTGCTGGCGCTTGCCGAAGGGGCTGCACTTCTAGGGCAGGACGCGGGCTGCGCGGCGTTCGAGATCGCGGGCAGCTTTCTGACAATCGAGATGACCCGCGACGCGCGTATTGCGCTGACCGGAGCACCGATGCGCGCGACGATCGACGGGCGCCCATGCGCCTGGCATGCCAGCCACGGCCTGGCCGAGGGCACGCGGCTCGAGATCTCGGGCAGTGCGGGCGGCTACAGCTACCTGCATTTCGGGGGTGGGCTGCAGGTCGCGCAGGTGCTGGGCGCGGGCTCGGCGCATCTGGCGGCCGGGATCGGGCGGATGGTTGCGCAGGGCGACACAGTCCCGCTCGGGACGGATGCGGGCACCCGTACGGGGCTCACGCTCGATGTGCAGGCGCGCTTCGAGGGTGGCAAGCTGCGGCTGGTGCCCAGTCTGCAGACCGCGCTCTTTACCGAGGGAGAGCGCGCGCGCTTCTGCGCCACCCGATTTCGCAAGGATACGCGCGCCAATCGGATGGGCCAGCGCCTCGTTTTCGATGGCGAGGGCTTCGCGACCCCGCGCGGTCTGCACATTCTTTCCGAGACCATCGTGCCGGGCGATGTGCAGATCACGGGCAACGGGGTCCCTTTCGTGCTGCTGAGCGAATGCCAGACCACTGGCGGCTATCCGCGGATCGCGACTGTGCTGCCCTGCGACCTGCCGCGCCTTGTGCAGGCGCCGCCCGAGGCCACGCTGCGATTCGAATTCATCGCGCTCGACCAGGCGGCGAAGCTGGAGCGCGCCGAGGCGCAGCGCCGCGCCGGCCTGCAAGGCAGCCTGCGTCCGTTGATCCGCGACCCCGCCCGCATGCCCGATCTGCTGTCCTATCAGTTGATCAGCGGCATGACCGCCGGCGATGATCTTGAAAGGAGTCCCTGATGATGCCCTCTGTCGATCTCAATGCCGATCTCGGCGAAAGCTTCGGGCCCTGGCCCATGGGCGCGGATGCCGCGCTTCTTGAAATCATCACCTCGGCCAATGTCGCCTGTGGCTTTCATGCCGGCGACCCCGGGGTAATGGCGCAAACCATGGCGCTAGCCGTGGCCAATGATGTCGGCATCGGAGCGCATCCCGGCCTGCCCGATCTGCAAGGCTTCGGGCGCCGGCGCATGCAGATCGCCCCCGCCGAGGCGCGCAACATGGTAGCCTATCAACTGGGTGCGGCGCAGGCCATGGCGCGCGCCGCCGGCGGGCGGGTGCGCCATCTCAAGCTGCATGGCGCGCTGGCCAATATGGCCTCGGGCGACGCGGACCTCGCGCGGGCCTGCTATGAGGGCGCGCTCGCGGTCGATCCGGAGATCATCGTGATGGTCATTGCCGGCACAGCCCAGCAGACAGCCGCCGAAGCGCTTGGCGCCCGGATCGCGCGCGAGATCTTCGCAGACCGCGCCTATGCCGAGGACGGCCTGCTCGTGGACCGCAGCCTGCCGGGCGCAGTGCTGCACGAGCCCGCAGAGATCAGCGCGCGCATCCTCAGGATGCTCGAAGCGGGCGCGATCATCACGGCGGAAGGAACGCATCTGCCCGCCCAGATCGATACGATCTGCCTGCATGGCGACACGCCCGAAGCCGTCGAGATCGCACGACGCCTGCGCACGGACCTCATGGACGCCGGGGTCGAGATCGCGACATTCCAGGGGCAGTGACTGCGTCTGCGGCCGGCCTGTCAGCGGGCAGGCGCCATGCGGTCGGTTCAAAGAAAAACCCCCGCAGGCGCGTGGCCTTCGGGGGTCCGGTCTGCGCGGGCGCAAGGCGCGCCGCTGGCTCTGCCGATCAGAGCAGACCTTCGCGCTGCGCCTTCTTGCGCGCCAGCTTGCGCGCGCGACGAATCGCTTCAGCCTTCTCGCGGGCCTTCTTCTCTGAGGGTTTCTCGAAATGCTGCTTGAGCTTCATCTCGCGAAATACACCCTCACGCTGGAGTTTCTTCTTCAGCGCTCGAAGGGCCTGATCGACATTGTTGTCGCGAACCGATACCTGCATGTGGTTTTCACCACCTTTCCAAGTTAGAGTTGCATTCGAAGTGCAGGAAGCGGTCGTCTAGCAAAGACAGTGCCCTATGTCCACCCCGGGAAGCGATACGACAGGAGGCGCGGAATGACCGACCAGATGGAACGGCTGCTCGATGCGACCTTGATCCATGTGCCCTTCGATGGCTGGAGCGAGGACAGCCTGCGGGCGGCTGCGGCCGATACCGGGATTGATATCGCGACGGCGCGCGCCCTTTTTCCGCGCGGCGGCGTCGATCTTGCGCTCGCCTTCCACCGCCGCGGCGATGCAGAGCTTGCAGCCCGGCTTGCGCGCGAGGATCTCAGCCACCTGCGCTTCCGCGACCGGGTAACGACGGCCGTGCGCTACCGGATCGAGGCGGCGCAGGATCGTGAGCTTGTGCGGCGCGGAACCGCGCTCTTCGCGCTGCCCCCCTATGCGGCGGATGGCGCGCGCGCGATCTGGGGCACTGCCGATCTGATCTGGACGGCCCTCGGGGACACATCCGAGGACTACAACTGGTATACGAAGCGCGTGACGCTGTCGGGGATCTATTCGGCGACAATTCTCTATTGGCTGGGGGATGAAAGCCCCGACAGCATGGCGACCTGGGCCTTCCTCGACCGGCGCATCGATGGCGTGATGCAATTCGAGCGGGTGAAGGGCGCGGTCGAGAAGAATCCGGTGATGCGCACGCTCCTTGCAGGGCCGCGGGCAATCCTTGCCTGCATCCGGGCGCCGCAGCGCGATCTGAAGCCCAACATGCCCGGCTACACCATGCCCGACCCGCCACCCGGCGCGAAGCCCGGCCCGCAACAGGGTTGACGCCTGCAGAATTGCGCCGCAGGGTGCGCCCGCATTGAGCGAAGCGACAAGGCGGGAGGGCGCAATGGCGGTCGGCAAGGAGATCGTGACATGGTTCGATGGCGCGTGGCACAAGGGCAATGCGCCGATCATCGGAGCGGCCGATCACGCGGCCTGGCTCGGCAGCCAGGTTTTTGACGGTGCGCGCCAATTCGAGGGTGTGCGCCCCGATCTTGACCTGCACGCCGCCCGCATCATCCGCTCAGCCGAAGTCATGGGCATGCGCGCGCCCGTCGATGCCGATATCGTCCATGGTCTGATGGAGGAAGGCTGTCGGCATTTTTCACCGGGGGCCGCGCTCTATCTGCGCCCGATGATGTGGTCGTGTGAGTCGAGCCCCGGCATCATCGATGCCAAGCCCGACAGCACCGGCTTTGCCATCTGCATCGAGGCGCTGGACATGCCCTCGCCGGGTGGGTTTTCGCTGACTGTCTCGCCCTTCTGCCGCCCGCGCCCCGACATGGCGCTGACCGAGGCCAAGGCGGGGTCGCTCTACGCCAATAATGCGCGCATCATGGCCGATGCGCGCAGGCGGGGCTATTCCAACGCGCTCTCGCTCGATGTCGAGGGGCATGTGGCCGAGACGGCCTCGACGAATGTGTTCATGGTGCGCGACGGGGTAGTGCTGACGCCCGTGCCGAACGGGATGTTTCTCAACGGGATCACCCGCCAGCGGGTGATCACGCTGATGCGCGAGAACGGCCAGGAAGTGATCGAGACGCGCCTTACGCTCGAGGATTTCGACGCGGCCGAAGAGATCTTCGTGACCGGCAATATCGCCAAGGTCATGCCGGTGTCGCGCTACAAGGATCGCGATCTGGGCCAGCCCCGGCTTGGGCAGCGCGCCCGCGAGATGTATTGGGATTACGCGCTCTCGCGGCACTGAGGGGCGGGCCCGCCGGAGTGCCGTGCCGTCGCCCCGATCATGCCGTGGCCCTGGCGAAAACTGCCAAAGCCTGCCTCCGCATTGATCTGGAACAACGCGCAACGCGCTTCGTGCCCGCATAGTGGCGAGAAACGAGGACTATCCATTGACGGGGGGGACATGGAGATCGTCGTTCTTTTCGAGACCGGAGAGGGTCAGACACGCAAGATCGCGGGTTTTCTTGCCGATCAGCTGCGCGCGTCGGGCCATGAGCCGACACTGATCGAGGCGACGCGACCGGATGCGGGCCGCGCGCTCGCGCAGGCGGAGCGGGTGATCCTTGCCGCCCCTGTGCACGAACGCCGCCACCCCAAACGGTTCGAGACGCTGGTCCGCGATTCCCGCGAGATACTGGCCGGGCGCGCGACACTGATGATGTCCGTCAGTCTCAAGGCCGCCTTCCCCGATGGGCTTGACGAGGCGCATGACTATCTGACCGAGATGAAGATGCGCACGGGCTTCACGCCCACGCGCGAGCTTCTTGTCGCAGGCGCGGTGCGACCGGGCAGTTACGACTACTTCCAGAGCCAGATCGTGCGGCATGTCCTGCTCGCGGGGCAGGATGTGGATCTGAACGATGGGGTGCAGGAATTCACGGATTGGGACGCGCTCGCGGCCGCGGCCCGGAGTTTTCTCGCGGATGAGGCGACAGCGCGCAGCGGAGCACAATGAGGGCCGCCACCCCTTTGGCGGATCTGCGCGCGCGATTCGTCCGTGCCAGCCCCCGCGCCTACGCGTCCTCGGCCGCGTCGAGCGCCGCTTGCGCCTTGACCCAGAGCGCTTCGGCGCGGTCGAGCCCGTCCATGACTTCGGCGTATTTCGTTTGCCAGACCTGCAACTCATGCGCGCGCGCGTCCTCGTA
The DNA here is from genome assembly GCA_007134805.1 of Paracoccaceae bacterium. GTDB lineage: Bacteria > Pseudomonadota > Alphaproteobacteria > Rhodobacterales > Rhodobacteraceae > Roseinatronobacter. The sequence continues at coordinate 2,657 of SLKB01000137.1, read as the reverse complement.
AAGCGCCGTATCAGCGAGTTTCCGGGCCAGCTTGTCGCGCATCTCTTCAAGCTTGCTGACGCGGCCCTCGCATTTGCGCAACTCGCTGCGCAGGGTCGATATGTCCTCGCGCCGCGCGCGCTTTACGGGCGCGGGATCAGGCTTGGCCGCGGGCTTGCTGTCACCGGCGAGAAGTTGCGCCCTGTAGCTGTCGAGATCCTCCTCATAGGGCTGCACCCGCCCGCCCGACACGAGCCACAGCCGGTCTGCGACCAGGGACAAGAGGTGCATGTCGTGGCTCACGAGGATGACCGCCCCTGAATAGGCGCTCAACGCCTCGACAAGCGCCTCGCGGCTCTCGATGTCGAGATGGTTCGTGGGCTCGTCGAGGATCAGCAGATGCGGCGCGTCCAAGGTGGCGAGAAGCAGCGACAGCCGCGCCTTCTGCCCGCCCGAGAGCTTCGCCACGACTGTCTCGGCCTGCTCGGCGCGCAACCCGAAGCCCGCCAGCCGCGCGCGCAGCTTCGCGGGCGCCTCAGCGGGGCGCGCGCGTTGCAGGTGCTGCAGCGGGGTCTCGTCGATGTGCAACTCATCCACCTGATGCTGCGCGAAATAGCCGACGCGCAGTTTCGAGGCGCGGGTGAGCTTGCCTGCCCCCTCGAGCTTGCCGGCGAGCAGCTTCGAGAGGGTCGATTTCCCCTCGCCATTGCGGCCCAGTAGCGCGATCCGGTCGTCCTGATCGATCCGCAGATCCAGGTGGCGCAGCACTGGCGGACCGCCATAGCCGACCGCAACATCCTCAAGCCGCAGGATCGGGGGCGAAAGCTCTTCGGGCGTGGGGAAGCTGAAGACATGGCGCGCTGCTTCTGCAGGCGGCGTGATCGGCGTGAGCTTTTCAAGCATCTTCAGCCGGGATTGTGCCTGCCGCGCCTTGGTCGCCTGCGCGCGGAAGCGGTCGACGAACTTTTGCATATGCGCGCGGCGCGCGGCGACCTTCTGCGCCTCGGCCGCGAGCACGGCGCGCTGCTCGGCGCGGGTGCGCGCGAAGCTGTCATACCCGCCGGCATAGAGGGTGAGCTTGCGATCCTCGAGGTGCAGGATGTAGTCGACCGCGCGGTTGAGAAGCCCGCGATCATGGCTGATGATGATCACCGTATGCGGATAGCGCGCGAGATAGCTTTCCAGCCACAGCGCGCCCTCGAGGTCGAGATAGTTGGTCGGCTCGTCAAGCAGCAGAAGATCCGGCTCGGCAAAGAGTACGCCCGCCAGCGCCACCCGCATCCGCCAGCCGCCCGAGAAATCCGAACAGGGCCGCGCCTGCGCAGCGGTGTCAAAGCCGAGCCCTTTCAGGATCGCGCTTGCCCGCCCCTCGGCCGACCATGCATCGATATCGGCAAGCCGCGTCTGCACGGCTGCAATGCACGCAGGGTCCGTCGCGCTTTCGGCCTCTGCAAGAAGGCTCGCGCGCTCGGTATCCGCGTCCAGCACAGTATCCAGCAGTGAGCGGGAGGATGAGGGCACTTCCTGCGCAACCCCGCCCACGCGCGCGCGGCTCGGCAGGGTGATCGTGCCACCCTCCAGCGCCAGCTCGCCGCGGATAAGGCGAAAGAGCGTGGTCTTGCCCGTCCCGTTGCGGCCCACCAGCCCGACCTTGTGCCCCGCCGGCACTTGCGCCGAGGCTCCGTCAAACAGGGGGTTGCCCTGGATCGAAAAGGAAATGTCGTCGATGCTCAGCATGTCGCGGACCTGCCTGCAAACGCCCCGCGCGTCAAGGGCCCTCTCAGCTTGCCCGCCGGATCCCGAGGAACCGTGCCCGCGCGCGCGGATCCTTGTCGAAAAGAGCGGCAAGCTGTTCGGTCATCGCGCCGGCCAGCTGCTCGACATCGGTGATCGTCACCGCGCGATTATAATAGCGCGTCACGTCATGCCCGATGCCGATGGCGAGCAATTCCACCACCTTGCGTCGCTCGACCATGGCGATCACGTCGCGCAGGTGTTTCTCGAGGTAATTCGCGGGGTTCACCGACAGGGTCGAGTCGTCCACTGGCGCGCCGTCCGAAATGACCATCAGGATGCGCCGCGATTCAGGCCGGGCCAGCATGCGCCGATGCGCCCATTCGAGCGCCTCGCCGTCGATGTTTTCCTTCAGCAGCCCCTCCTTCATCATCAACCCCAGATTGGGACGGACGCGGCGCCAGGGCGCATCGGCATGCTTGTAGATGATATGGCGCAGATCGTTGAGCCGCCCCGGCTGCAGGCTGCGCCCCTCGGCCAGCCATTTCTCGCGCGACTGCCCGCCCTTCCAGGCCCGCGTGGTAAAGCCCAGGATCTCGACCTTGACACTGCACCGCTCAAGCGTGCGGGCGAGCACATCGGCGCAGATCGCCGCGATCGAGATCGGTCGGCCCCGCATCGAGCCCGAATTGTCCAGAAGCAGCGTCACCACAGTATCGCGGAACTCGGTATCCTTCTCCTGCTTGAAGCTCAGGGGCGTGGTGGGGTTGGCCACCACGCGCGCGAGCCGCCCCGCATCGAGGATGCCTTCCTCCAGATCGAAGAGCCAGGATCGGTTCTGCTGCGCCTGCAGGCGGCGTTGCAGCTTGTTGGCCAGCCGTGAGACTGCGCCCTTGAGCGGATCAAGCTGCTGGTCGAGATAGGCCCGCAGGCGCTCAAGCTCT
>SLKB01000399.1 GCA_007134805.1 Paracoccaceae bacterium | reverse complement strand
GATTGGGGGACGACTCCGGCTGCCATCGACTGCTGCCTCAGCGTCGCGGACGAGACCGATATTCAGGTGATGATCCATACGGATACGCTGAATGAATCCGGCTTCGTGGAAAACACGCTCAAGGCCATTGGCGGCCGGACCATCCATGCCTTCCATACCGAAGGCGCAGGCGGCGGGCACGCCCCCGACATCATCAAGGTGGTCAGCAGCCAGAATATCCTGCCCAGTTCCACCAACCCGACGATGCCCTACACCGTCAACACGATCGAGGAGCATCTCGATATGCTGATGGTCTGCCATCATCTTGACCGCAAGGTGCCCGAGGATGTGGCTTTCGCCGAATCCCGCATCCGGCGCGAGACGATCGCGGCCGAGGACATCCTGCATGACCTGGGGGCGTTCAGCGTGATGGCGTCGGACAGTCAGGCCATGGGCCGGGTCGGCGAGGTTATCACGCGCACCTGGCAGACCGCGCACAAGATGAAGGTGCAGCGCGGCCGTCTGCCCGAGGAACAGGGCGCCAATGACAATCTGCGCGTGCGCCGCTATATCGCAAAATACACCATCAATCCGGCGATTGTGCACGGGATATCCGCCCATATCGGCAGCGTGAGCGAAGGCAAGCGCGCTGATCTGGTGATCTGGAACCCTGCCATGTTCGGCGCCAAACCCGATATGGTGCTGATGGGGGGCTCGATCATCGTGGCACAAATGGGCGATCCCAACGCCTCGATCCCGGTGCAGCCGATCTATTCGCGCCCAATGTTTGGCGCGCTGGGGCGGGCGGTTGAACGCTCAAGCGTCATCTTCGTGAGCAAGGCCGGACAGGATCGGGGCGTCGGCGCGGCGCTCGGGCTCGCCAAGGAGACAGTCGCGGTCGAGAATTGTCGCGGCCTCGGCAAGCGGGACATGGTGCTCAATGACGCCACACCGCAGATCGAAGTCGACCCGGAGACCTATGAAGTGCGCGCCGATGGCACGCTGCTGACCTGCGAGCCCGCGACGGAGCTTCCCCTTGCGCAGCGCTTTTTCATGTTCTGATCGGTCGCGATCCGCGACATTTCTGCACCGCAGCAAAATGTGATCGCACCGCGGGTAAGGTAAACGGTATTTTCATGCTATCTGTGTATCAGGGAGGAACACATCAGCTTGATGGAGATGCATATGCCGCTTCGTCCCGCAAACTCCCCGCTCAGCCCTGTGCAGGCCACACGGCTCGATTGGTTCCTTGCCGATACGGGCCTTGGCTGCAACCCATCGCAAGGTCGCGCGGCGCGCGAGGCAGAATTTGCCAGGCTCGACGCGCTGCCAGATGGCGCCTTGCGTGCGATGGGGCTGTCGCGCATCGGACTGCCGGCGCATGTCTATCGCGACCTTTTCCCGAAAGGACTATCATGACCGATCTGCCCCCCCTGCGCCGCCTGCTCTTATCGCGCCCCGAGCGCTGTGATGGCGCGATCATCCTGGACTATGATGGCCGCCTAATCCGCCGCAAACGTCTCGTCACGGCCGAGGGCCGCGGTTTTCTCGTGGATCTTCCAGAGCTCACCAATCTCGATGACTGGTGGGGGTTCGAGTTGGAAGACGGCACAATCCTCGAAATCGTGCCCGCTGACGAGCCCCTCATCGAGGTCACGGGCGACCTGCCGCGCCTGGCCTGGCATATCGGCAATCGCCACACGCCATGCCAGATCGAGCCGCATCGTTTGCTGATCCGCCAGGATCACGTGATCGAGGGGATGCTGAGCACGCTCGGTGCGCGGCTGCGCCAGGTCAAGGCGCCCTTCACGCCGGAAGGCGGCGCCTATGGCCATGGTCGCACCATGGGGCACGACCACGGCCATTCACATGAACACGTCCATGACCCGGCCCATGGGCACGCGCATTGAGCCATGGTCTCGGTCGCGCAGCTCACTCTGGCGCAATGGCTCTCGCCGGCCTTCCCGACGGGGGCCTTCGCCTATAGCCACGGCCTTGAACAGGTCGTGGCCGAGGACGCCGTGACCGATGCCACCGAGTTCGAGAAATGGCTGGGCGAGATCTTGCGCTTCGGCACCGGCTGGCAGGATGCTGTTCTGCTGGCGCAGGGGCTGGCGCCCGGCGCCGATTTCGACCGGCTCGATGCCATGGCGCTGGCCTTGCAGCCCGCCGCCGAACGCCTGTCAGAGAGCGCGGAACAGGGCGCGGCCTTTGCCCGAACGGTCGCTGCGACAACAGGGCGACGCCTGGCGCCGCGCATGCTCCCGATCGCTGTTGCCGAAGCTGCGAAGCCGCTGGATCTGGGCCGCGCTGAGGTTGTTGCCGCTTTCCTGCACAGCTTCACAACGAACCTTGTGACAATTGCGATCCGTCATGTGCCCCTTGGGCAGAGTGACGGGCATGCGGTCCTCAGCCGCCTGCTGCCGGTGATCGCCGAGCTTGCCGAGGCGGCAGAAACCGCTACTCTGGATGATCTGAGCAATACATGTTTTCGCGCCGATCTGGCCGCGATTCATCATGAGACCAAGGATGTCAGAGTGTTTCGAACATGAGCAAGAACGGCCCTCTGCGCGTTGGCATCGGCGGTCCGGTGGGTGCGGGCAAGACCACCCTGACCGAGCATCTGGCGCGTGCCTTGGCATCGCGCTGTTCGATGGCGGTGATCACCAACGATATCTACACTCGTGAGGATGCCGAGGCGCTGATGCGCGCGCAGGTCCTCCCCGCCGAGCGCATTCGCGGCGTCGAGACCGGCGGTTGCCCACATACCGCAATCCGCGAGGACGCGAGCATCAACCTGGCCGCAATCGCAGATCTGACTAAAGCCATCCCGGATCTGGACCTGATCTTGATCGAATCGGGGGGTGACAACCTGGCCGCAACCTTCTCGCCAGAGCTTGCGGACCTGACGATTTACGTGATCGACACGGCGGCCGGGCAGGATATCCCGCGCAAACGCGGCCCGGGGCTTGCAAAATCCGACCTTCTGGTGGTCAACAAGATCGACCTTGCCCCGCATGTCGGGGTCGATCTGGACCTGATGCGCAGCGACACGCAGGCCGCGCGCGGCCCCCGCCCCTATGTCTTCGCCGAGTTGCGCCACGGCTGCGGCGTGGCCGAGATCATCCGGTTCCTGAAATGCGAGGGCGGCCTGCCGCTGCATGAGGACGCCTCGACCGTCTGACACGCCTTGCCCTTGGACGACCCAGATGGCAGTTTGCCCAGACATGCAGCACTGGGCGGGGCCAGATGAAGATTGCCAGTTTCAACATCAACGGCATCAAGGCGCGCGCGCCGGCGCTCAGGCGGTGGCTGGAAGAGGCCGCGCCCGATCTGGTAGTCCTGCAAGAAATCAAGTCCACCGATGACGCCTTCCCGCGCGAGGTGATCGAGGATCTTGGCTACAATCTTGAAACGCATGGGCAGAAAGGGTTCAACGGCGTGGCGATCGCGTCGAAGCACCCGATCGAGGACGTGACCCGCGGGCTGCCCGGCGACCCCGAGGACGCACAGGCCCGCTGGATCGAAGCCACAGTGACAGGTGCACAGCACACGCTGCGGGTTTGCGGGCTTTACCTGCCCAATGGCAACCCGGTCTCGCTGGGTCGTGACAGACAGCCGGTAGCAGAGGGGAAATACGCTTATAAACTGGACTGGATGGCGCGCATGCGTGCGCGAGCACGCGAACTCCTGCGCTCTGAGACACCTTTGGTACTGATGGGTGATTTCAACATCATCCCCGAAGCGCAGGACGCCGCCCGCCCCGAGGCCTGGGCAGAGGATGCGCTCTATCTCTTGCCCTCGCGCGCCGCGTTTCGCGAGATGATGCATCTCGGCTTCACTGACGCATTCCGCGCCCGGTATCCGGGGCCGGGTCACTACACGTTCTGGGATTATCAGGCCGGCGCGTTCGAGCGCAATGACGGCATCCGCATTGACCATCTGTTGCTTGACCCGCACGCCGCCGATCTTCTCGAAGACTGTGGGATCGACGCGGATACGCGCGCGGGTGAGAAACCTTCTGACCATGTGCCGATCTGGGCGCGCCTCAGCCTCTGAGCGCGTGCTGGCTGCGCGATGTGACGGCTCGCGGATTCAGGGATCCTAAAGCTTTCTCGATCACACTTCATGTCTGGTTTGAGCATTGGAGTGGTGAATGCAACTGCGTCAGAAACGCAAGCGCGCCGCGATGGCCGTGGGTGTCCTGCGCGATGGCACGCGCGAGCAGGGCTATGTCGAGGACATCTCCGAGGGCGGGTTGCGCCTGTCGGGCCTGCGCAATCCCCAGATTGGCCAGATCCTGCGGCTGCATGCGAAAGGGGCCTTTCTGACCGTCCAGATCCGCTGGGTCAGCAAGGAGGAATGCGGTGTGATGTTCCTGAAATCGGCGACAGGGGGCGAATTGGCGCGGTTTCTGGGTGCCCTGAACCGCGCAGGCGCCTCCTTCACCACGGGTCAGGTGTTCCGCGAAATGAAAAACGGCGGCGGCTGACGGATCGCGGCGACCGCACACGGCATGGGCAACGCTCAACTTTCCGGCGTCAGGTCCGCGGCGCGCACCGCTTCCTCGAGGCGCTGCAACTCGCGGCGCAACTCTCGCACCAGCAGGTCGGCAAAGCGATTGAGCCGCGCCACGCGCCGATCATCCTGATGCCGGATCAGATAGAAGCTGCGCCGCAGACTGAAGGCGTCGGGTAGCACGCGGATCAGGCCCTCCGCCGCGGGCAGCGCGAAATCATGCACCACACCGATCCCAAGGCCCTCGCGGATCATCTGGAACTGGACCGCCACGGAATTCGACGCAAACGCCACCCGCTCGAGCCCGAGTTCGGCCAGGTAATCAAGCTCCCGGTCGAAGATCATGTCGGGGATATAGCCGATAATGCGATGTGCGCGCAGCCCCTTGAGGCGCAGCAAGGGCATCTGCGCACCCAGATAGCGCCGCGCGGCCGCGAGATGCAGGTGGTAGTCGCTGATCTTCTGCACGCTCAGCCGCCCGGTCTGCGGGGCCGAGACGCCAATGGCCATGTCGGCCTCGCGTCGTGACAGGTTGAAGACGCGTGGAAGGGCGATGATCTGCACGTCGAGCCCCGGATTGTCGGCGCCGATGCGGCCCACGACCTGAGGCAGCAGGAAATTCGCGCAGCCATCGGGCGCGCCGATGCGGATCTGGCCGCTGAGGCCGGAATTGGGCTCGGCTGCGGCCTGACTGGCGGCCATCATCGCGCTTTCGGCCGCAATCGCATGAGGCAAGAGCCGCGCCCCGTCCTCGGTCAGCGCATAGCCCTGATGCGAGCGGGTGAAGAGCCGCTGCCCGAGACTCTCTTCAAGCCGCGCGATGCGCCGGCCGACAGTCGCCGGATCGAGCCGCAGGCTTTCGCCCGCGCGCGCGAGGCTTTCCATACGCGCGAGCCCGAGAAAGATACGCATATCGTCCCAATCCACGCCCTGCCCCCTCTGGCCCCTTGCAGAAATGCAAGGCCTATTTGAAACATTGTGCCTTCCCAAGGCGAAAACGCAAGCCTATCCTGTTTCCAGGAAATCCAGAGGAGGACGGGATGGACGAGCTTTCGCATTGGATCGACGGGCAGCGCGTGGCAGGCCAGTCAGGCCGCTTCGCCGATGTCTACAACCCGGCGACGGGCGAGGTTCAGGCGCGCGTGCCGCTGGCCTCGCGTGAAGAGCTGGACGCGGCCGTGGCCCGCGCGGGCGAGGCACAGCGCGCCTGGGGCGCGACCAACCCGCAGAAACGCGCGCGCGTGATGATGGCGGCCGTCGGGCTGATCAATCGCGACATGGACAAGCTGGCAGAGAAACTCTCTTCCGAGCATGGCAAGACCTTTGTCGATGCCAAGGGCGACGTGCAGCGCGGGCTTGAGGTAATCGAATACTGCATCGGCGCGCCGCAACTGCTGAAAGGCGAGTTCACCGACAGCGCCGGCCCCGGGATCGACATGTATTCGATGCGCCAGCCGCTGGGCGTCGTGGCGGGCATCACGCCCTTCAACTTCCCGGCGATGATCCCGCTGTGGAAGATGGGGCCCGCACTCGCCTGCGGGAATGCGATGATCCTCAAACCCTCCGAGCGCGACCCGTCGGTGCCGCTGATGCTGGCCGAGATCTTCAAGGAAGCGGGCCTGCCCGATGGCGTGCTGCAAGTGATCAATGGCGACAAGGAGGCAGTCGACGCGATCCTCGACAATGAGATGATCCAGGCCGTAGGGTTTGTCGGCTCGACCCCGATTGCGCATTACATTTATTCGCGCGGCTGTGCAGCAGGCAAGCGCGTGCAATGTTTCGGCGGCGCGAAGAACCACATGATCATCATGCCCGATGCCGACATGGATCAGGCCGCCGATGCGCTGGTCGGCGCAGGCTATGGCGCGGCCGGCGAGCGCTGCATGGCAATCTCGGTCGCGGTGCCCGTGGGCGATGGCACGGCAGAGGCACTGCGCGAGCGTCTGGTGCCCAAGATCGAGGCGCTGAAAGTCGGCCCCTACACGGCGGGTGACGACGTGGATTACGGCCCGGTCGTGACTGCCGCGGCGAAAGAGAACATCCTTCGATTGGTCGAGTCCGGCATCGAGCAAGGGGCGGAGCTGGTCATCGATGGGCGTGACTTCAGGCTTCAGGGCTACGAAGACGGGTTTTTCGTCGGGCCCCATCTCTTTGATCATGTGAGCCCACAGATGGATATCTACCGAAAGGAGATCTTCGGCCCTGTCCTGTCGATGGTGCGCGCGGCCAGCTATGAAGAGGCGATCAACCTTGCGATGGACCATGAATATGGCAATGGCACCGCGATCTTCACGCGCGATGGCGACGCCGCCCGCGATTTCGCCCATCGCATCAATATCGGCATGGTCGGGATCAATGTGCCGATCCCGGTTCCGCTGGCCTACCATACGTTCGGGGGCTGGAAGAAATCGGGCTTTGGTGATCTGAACCAGCACGGGCCGGACGCGTTCAAGTTCTATACGCGCACCAAGACCGTAACCTCGCGCTGGCCGAGCGGGATCAAGGAAGGCGCGGCCTTCAACTTCAAGGCGATGGATTGAGCGCACCGCGGCGCGAAGCGCGATGCTTCTCGCCGCGGTGTGGCGGCGCGGTGAAATATTGCTGCAAGATTTCGCGGTTAGCCGAAGCGGCAGATCGGTCTGGGAGGCGCTGATGGATTTCGAACTGGGCGAGGAAAGCCGTGCGATCTTCGACATGGCGCAGGCGTTCGGGGCCGAGCATATCGCGCCATTCGCGCGGGACTGGGAAGCGGCCGGCACCATCCCCAAGGATCTCTGGGCCAGATTCGCAGAGCTGGGCTTCGGCGGGCTTTATGTGCGCGAGGACCAGGGCGGCGCCGGGTTGACGCGTCTTGACGCCACCCTGATCTTCGAGGCGCTGTCGATGGCCTGCCCCTCGGTCGCAGCGTT
>SLKB01000160.1 GCA_007134805.1 Paracoccaceae bacterium | reverse complement strand
GCGCGCCAGAACCCCTGCATTCCGCGCGCGCTGCCCGCAAGCCCTGGCCGGGGCGACCATCTTCGGGGGCTCGCGCGGCCCCATCGGGGCCACGGTCAGGCGCGGCGGATGACGCGTTCGTGAACGCGATCCTGCGCGCCAGGGCGAACTCTTTGGGCCAGGCTCCGTCTTACCTCATGAGCAGGGCGTGATGTGCCGCAGACCGTGACACGCCAACCGAAAGCAGGAAGATGCCGGAAAACGCCAAGCTGGAGAAATTTGAAGCGCTGCTGCGGGGGCATATCGATGCGCTCTATCGCACGGCGTTGCGTTCCAGCCGTGACCCGGGCCTTGCAGAGGATCTGGTGCAGGAAGCGAGCCTGCGCGCCTATCGCAGCTTCGTCACAGGGGCAGAGCCAGAGAATTTCCGCGCCTGGATATTTCGCATTCTCATGAATCTCTGCATCGACCACGCGCGCAGCGATTCAGCCCGCAGCGCCGGTGATCACGCCGCGCACGCAGTCGACGACCTGCCCGAACCTGCAAACGGCCCGGCGCAAACCCTTGAGAACCTGCGCCTCGGGCGTGATCTGGGCGCGGCGGTCGCGTCCCTGCCCCAGGACCTTCAAATGGTCGTGGAACTCGTCCTGATCGACAGCATGAGCTATCGCGATGCCGCATTCTGCATGAACTGCCCGGAAGGCACGATCCGCTCGAGGCTCAATCGCGCCCGCAGCCTGCTGCGCCAAAGCCTGTCCGAGCACGCACCAGAGAGCGGTCTGAACCGGGTGGTTCCCTTTCCCAGAAAAGGAGGAGCCAGTACATGAGCTGCACCTTCCTGTCTTCAGAGCGCGTGGCGGCATGGGTGGATGGGGCGCTGTCGGCACAGGAGGCGCGCGATGTCGCCTGCCATGTGGCAACATGCCCGACCTGTCATGCGGCGGCCGAAACGCTGCGCGCCGAGACCGAGGCATTGCGCAATTCGCTTGGCCAGGTCCGGGCGCCGGCCCAACTCTGGGCGCGGATCTCGACCCGGCTTGCGGCAGAACCCGCCCCGCCAACCCGCCGGGCCAGTCTGCGCGCGACGCTCAGACGCAGCACGGCTCCGATCGCTGCGGCCGTGCTGGCCGCGTCCCTGCTGGGCGGGGTCTTGCTGTTTCAGCAGGAGCCAGGCTGGCTGACCGCGCCTGACCGCCCCCTGCAGGTGCTGGCGACCGAGTCCGTGCAGGATTACAAGACCTTCCGGATCAGCCAGCGTGCGCTCGACGTGGTCAGCGATGATCCCACCGACACGCTGGTATGGTTGAGCGCGCGCCTTGGCGGCCCGGCGCCGGACATGACCGAGCGCGTCCTCGACTACCGCCTCATCGGCGGGCGCCTTTGCTGGCTGATGGGCCAGCGGCTGGGGGCGCTGACCTATGCCAAGGGCGACAATCAGATCACGGTCTACGCGATGCCTGCCCCGGCCGGCCGTGCCAGCACCCGCGCGCATCGCACCGATGATGCCACGGTCCGCCACGCCGAAGGGCCGATCCGCAGCACGGTCTGGGTCGAGTCCGGGCTCTTGATCGCGGTCGTGTCCGATCTCGATGGTGCCGAGAAAGACCGCTTCGCCGCCGCGCTCGGGCGCAGCCTGCGCGGATCCGATCTGGAAATCTGAAACCTTAGAGGAGCTCTCCGAATGCCTCACCATCTCCGGCGCCGTGCGGCGCTTGCAACGCTTTTCGGCGCCGCCGCAGGGCTGATGACACCCCCTGCACTGGCCTGGCATGACACTGTGGGCCGGGCGCCGCGATCACCCGCCCCGGCAGCGCGCCAGCCGCGCGGCCCGCAGGCCGAAGCGCAGTTCGGCGCGGTGCCGCTGCGCGAAACCGATTTCGTGCTCGGCAATGCCGAAGCGCCCGTCACCATCATCAAATATGCCTCGCTCACCTGTCCGCATTGCGCCACCTTCCACGAAGCCACGGCCGAGCATCTCAAACGCGACCACATCCCACAGGGCCGCGTGCGCTACATCCACCGCAATTTTCCGCTGGACCAGTCGGCGATGGCCGGGTCAATGCTGCTCTATTGTGGCAATGGCGGGCAGGCGCGCTTCTTTGCGCTGCTCGACATCCTCTATACCGAGCAGGGCGCATGGACGCGGGCCGAGGACCCGGTGGACGCGCTGCGCCGCATCGCTGCGCGCACCGGGATCAACCGCGACGCGTTCAACGCCTGCATGTCGGATCGCGCGCTCGCGGACCGGATCATCGCCGAACGCGACGAGGGTGCGCAAACCTATGGCGTGCGCGCGACCCCGACCCTTCTGATCAATGGCGCGCGCTACAGCGGCAACCTGAATGTCGCCCAGATCGAAACCGTTCTTGAAGAGGTCGCCTGATGCGCCACAGGATCCTTCCCCCCCGCGACTTCGCGACGGTGACGCCGACACGGCGCAGGCTTCTGGGGCTGTCGGTCGCGGCGCTGGCACTCGGCGCGATGCCGGCGATCGCTCAGACCGGCGGCGCGGCCCCCACCAGCACAAGGCGCAACACCGCCGGGTTTCGCAACGTCATGTGGCAGGATCATTTCGATACCCTGCAAAACGGCGCCATTGTCTGCGATACAAGTTCGATGGCCGTGCATTTCTGGTCCGAAGATGCGGACAGCTACACGGCCTATCCGTGCTCGGTGCCCATGTCCGAGAACTTCTCCCGCAAGGGCCGCACCGAAATCACGCTGAAGCGGCGCAATCCGACCTGGATTCCGACACCGAACATGCGCAAGCGCAATCCCGAACTGCCGGATTCCGTCCCCCCCGGGCCAGAAAACCCCATGGGCACACGCGCGCTGAACCTGAGCTGGCAGTATTACCGGATCCACGGCATCGACGACCCTGCCAAGATCGGGCGGCGCGCGTCGAACGGCTGTTTCGGCCTGTTCAACCATCATGTCGAGGATCTCTTCGACAGGGTCCGCGTGGGCACGCAGGTTGTCGTGATCTAGCAGGCGGCCGGTCCAGTCGCGCCCCCGCTCGTCTTCAACCCGGCAAACAGTACCTCCCGCGTGCGCCGCCCGTCAGGGAAGCCAGCGCTGCACGAGCCGCACGATCCGCTTGACCGACGCGCTCTCGAAAAGCCGCGGGACATAGTATTGTCCCGCCGCCCGCTTCGAGACCTCGCCGAGCGTCGGATAGGGGGCGACCATTCCTGCCATCTGCCCGATCTTCATGCGGTTGGCGATCGCGAGCGACCAGACGCCGATGAGGTCGCCCGCCTGCGCGCCCACGATGCCGGCGCCGACCGGGCGGCCCTTCACGACGATCACCTTGACGATCCCCTCGGTCCGGAGTTCCGCCCGGGCGCGGTCGTTCTCGTCATAGCCGAAGCGCAGCACCTCGATCCCCGACCCGTACGCCTTGCGCGCCTGCGCCTCAGTCAGGCCGATCTGGGCAAGCTCGGGGTCGGTGAAGGTCACGCGCGGGATGTGGTCGGTGCGCGCTGTCACCGGCAGCCCGAACAGCGCGCTGCGGATCACCAGCCCCGCGTGGTAGCCGGCGAGATGGGTGAACTGCATGCCGCCAGCCGCATCGCCGATGGCATAGACCCGGCGGTTCGACACGCTGCGCAGGCCGCGGTCGACGGCCACGCCGGCGCTCGCTGTCTTCACCCCGCCGGCCTTCGGGTCGAGCCGCGCGAGATTCACCCGCCGCCCGGCCGCGACCAGAAGGTGCGAGCCCTCGACCGTCTCGCCGCCCACCGTCACCGCGACGCCGCCCGTCCTGGCCGCGATCCGCTCGGCCTGCGCGCCCGCGATCAGCCGCACGCCCTCGGCACCCAACCGGTCGATCACGACGGCCGCAAGTTCGGGGTCCTCGCGCCCGAGGATCTGCGCGCCCTCGATCACGGTGACCTCGCACCCGAGGCGACGGTGCGCCTGCGCCATTTCGATACCGATCGGCCCGCCGCCGATCACGATCAGGTGGCGGGGCTTTTCGCGCAGGGCGAAGATGTCCTCGTTGGTCCAGGCATGCACGCTCTCGATGCCGGGGATCGGCGGCACGAGGGGCGCCGATCCGGTGGCGATCACGAAGCGCCGGGCCTCGATCTCCACTCCGCCGGCCGCGACGCGCGTCGGCGAGACGAAGCGCGCCCAGTCCTCGATCACAGTGACCCCGAGGGACGCGAACCGTTCAACCGAGTCGTGCGGCGCGATGCCGGCGATGACGCGGGCCACGTGATCCTTGGTTGCGGCATAATCCACCTGCGGCGCAACCGGCGCGATCCCGAAAGGGCCGCCGCTGGTCATGGCATGCGCGTGGCCGGCGGCTGCAATCAGCGCCTTCGAGGGCACGCAGCCGTAGTTCAGGCAATCGCCCCCCATCTTGTGGCCCTCGACCAGCACGACCGAGGCCCCCATCTGCGCCGCACCCGCCGCAACCGTCAGCCCGCCAGAGCCGCCACCGATGATGCACAGATCCGGCGTCAGGACCCGGCTCATTCGGTCACCCCACGGCCGCGGATCCTGCCGATCACCACCGGCAGGACAGCGAGCGCCGCAAGGCCCAGGATCGGCCCGAGAATGACCGGATCGAAGATGATCCCGAAATCGGGCTCCTCGCCGCGGGCAAAGACCTCGCCAAGGCCCGCGCCGATCCAGGTATAGACTGCCGTGCCCGGGATGATCCCGAGAAAGGTCGCCGCGACATAGGTCCGAAGCCGGATGCCGAGGAAGGCGGGCGCGAGGTTGATGAGCCAGAACGGAAAGGCCGGAACGAGCCGGATCATCAGCAGGTAGTTGAAGGCGTTCTTGCGCAGCCCCGCCTCGAGCCGCTTGAGCACGCCGCCCGAATTCTCGGCCGTGATCCGCCGGTGCAGCGCGTCACCGAAGCCCGCCTTGGCGGCAAGAAAGATCAGCGTCGCCCCCGTCGTCGCCGCCAGCACGGTCATCGCGGTTCCCGGCAGAAGGCCGAAGAGGAATCCGCCCGTCAGCGTCATCACCGCGCCACCGGGCAGCGACAGCGCGATCACGGTGACGTAGACCAGCATGTAGCCGAGGGCTGCGAGCATGTAATTCGCATCCCGCCAGGCAAGCAGCGTCTCGCGGTTCTCGCGCAGCGTCTCGAAGGTGAGCGTGTCGCGCAGGGCGTAGATCGCCAGCCCCACAAGGCCGACCGCGCCCGCGATCAGCGCGAGGCGACGGGGCGAGAGCGGCGCGCGCCGTGCGGCGGCGGGACGGTCTTCAGTCGTGGCGGTCGGCAGCGGCGTCGGGTTCGGGGTCGTGGGCTTCAAGGTCGTGGGCTTCGGGGGCATGGCACCTGTCTCGTGGTCAGTGGGTGCAGGCCGGCCACCTGCCGTCCCGCTCAAGGGGTCATTTCGTCCGGGACCGCCCAAATGTTACGACCTCGCCCTGGCTGCTTGCGCAAGGACACCCCGCGCGCCGCACCGGGGCGCGGGCGAAGCCCTCTTCGACATCGTCATGTAGCAGGATGCCAAAAAAAGTCCCGCACCTGCCTGTCGTCAACCCGGAAATCCGAAAACTGTTCCTCTGCGCGCGCCCCTCGGCGCTCCGATCAGCGGGCGGCAAGGGAACAAATTTCCCGAAGGCCACGGCCCGGCCTGCTTGCTCGTGCATGCTGTCAAGGCTCCGGCGCAGCCATTGGAAGATCGCCGGCCAATCTTGCAGATGACAGTGCGACCGCGGGCGCGTCCCTTCCTGACAACGCGCCGTACACGGGCATCGCGCGCCGATCACGACCGCGTCAGGCGTGAAACATTTCCGGCGCGCCTTCGAACCCTTCCGTGATGGCGGCCTGTCGATGCCGCGCAACACCCGACCCCGGCGGCAGGTCGGCCGCCAGCCTCGGCCGGGGACTTCGCAGCAGCATGATAACGACATTGATCACGCCGCGCGCGCCGCCAAGACCGCGTGCCCGCCATCCCTGAGAGACCGATTCAGAATGGCCTGATTGATTTCAGGTTCTTGCGAGGAGGCGGGTGATGCGCCGGATACGTGCGATCAGCACCCATGCTTCGGCGCTCTTGGTGGATGTTTCCCAATTCCTTGCCAGACCTCGGCAGCAGCCAAGCAATGCGTCCGGCGAGGGTCTATGTGATCATCCGGGATGGAACAATTTCTCTCTAACACCCCTCCGTTGGCATCGCATGATGACTTGGATTTGATCAATAAGCACATACTTTAAGCAAAAACGCTCGCAGGAAGCTGATCCCCGCGAACGAAACCATGCCTTGAGCTGCCTTTTAGATCAATCTTATCAGATACATACGCGAAATCAGCGCTGATTTTTAATGAACCCCGAAAGATCCTGTGAAAGACATTTTTCTGGCGAGCCCGTCGGAATGGCGATCATGTCAGATGGATGGCGCCAGAAGGAGCTGGCTTTTGGATCTGCGGTTTTTCGAGATATTCCGGAATGCCGATTACCTTCAGCTTCTGTTTGAAGGCGCGGCGCTGAGTGCAGGGTTGACATTGCTGGCCGGGATCATCGGTTTCATGATTGCAATGATCCTCGCATTTTTGCGTTACCGTCGGGTGTCAGGCATTCATTGGGTTGCGGCTGCTTACGTCGAGTTCATCCGCAACACGCCGCTGATCGTGCAGCTATTCTTCGTGGCTTTCGGGCTGCCGCTGCTCCTGGGCTATCAATGGCCGTTCTGGGCGCATGCCTTGCTGGCGCTGGTGTTGAATTTCTCGGCCTATTTCGCGGAAATCCTGCGCGCGGGATTCAACACGGTCGGCAAGGGTCAGGAAGAAGCCGCGCAGGCCATGGGGATCAAGCCGCTGATCATTTTCGTCAAGATCACGTTGCCCCAAGCCGTGGGCAAGATGTTCCCGTCGCTCAGCAGCCAGTTCATCTTCCTGTTCCTGACAACGGGCATCATCTCGGAAATCGGTGTGCGTGACCTGACCAATGCGGGGATCTTCATCGACAGCCGCACCTTCCGCACCTTCGAGGTCTTTGTCACGCTGACAGTGATCTACATTGCGATCTCGCTCAGCTTCAAGGCGCTGATGGTGGGGGTGTATCGCCTGATGTTTCCATGGGTGGGCGTGCAGCGATGAGAGACATCCTGATCGAGATTTTCGGGCGCCCGCATGGGATCGTTCTCTATCAGTTACTCGATGCGACGCAATTCACCATCTACCTGTCGCTGATTGCCTTTCTGGGCGGCGGGGTTCTCGGCGCGATTATCGCATTGGTGCGGATCGCGCCCAACAAATGGGGCAAACGGGCCGCGATCTCCTATATCTGGCTGTTCCAGTCCACACCGCTTCTGATGCTGTTATTTCTCACGGGACTTGGCGTGCCGCGCCTCTTCGGGATGAATATCGATCCCTGGTATGCGGCCAGTATCTCGCTCACGCTCTATTCCAGCGCCTATATGTCCGATGTCTGGCGCGGCGCACTCGAGGCCATACCACGCGGGCAATGGGAAGGGGCCAGCGCGCTGGGACT